>PLXD01000539.1 GCA_003151295.1 Chitinophagaceae bacterium
AGGCTGCAATACCTCATCCCACCCCATCATGGTTTTGCCGTTCTTCTTCAGGATCGGAAGGATGCGCCTGTTGAATTCGGTCTGGAGGTCCATATAGGTTTTCAGGCCCCGTTCCTTCATAAAGGCTTTTATAGGTGGGGTATTCTCCCAATCCTTGCCGGTATTCTCGTCGCCGCCGATATGAAAATAGGCGTCGGGGAACAAGCCCGCCATCTCCGTGAACAGCTTGTCCAGGAAGGCATATACTTTGGGGTTGGTAGGATCGAGCACCGGGTCGAAGACCCCGAAATAACGCTGAAGCGTATATTTTCTCTTCACGCTCGCCAGTTCCGGAAAAGCCGTCAGCATAGCGGTCGTATGAGCCGGGACCACGAATTCAGGAACCACGCGTATACCCCTTTGGCCGGCATAGCGAATGATTTCCCGGATATCCTCCTGGGTATAATAGATGCCGTCGGAAGCAGTCTTCTGCAATTCCGGGAAGACTTTTGATTCGACCCGAAATCCCTGGTCATTGCATAAATGAAGGTGCAAAACATTCATTTTTACGGCAGCCATGCCATCCAGGGTCCTCTTGACCACATTCACCGGGAAGAAATGCAGGGCCACATCCAGCAATAGCCCCCTCCAGGCGAACCTGGGTTCATCACGTATCTGCAATCCAGGGAAATAATAACCCTGCCCGTCCGAACTTACCAGTTGCAACAAGGTTTCCAGGGCATGAATGGCGCCCAGGTCGGTCTCAGCCAGGACAAGCGCCTGACGGTCGTTTATTTCAATGGAATAGCTCTCGTTCTCCTGTAAAGAAAGCTTCCCGGGACGCCTGACGGTAATGGCAACCGTGGAGGCGGGGTCATTGTCAGCGGCGCTGACATAACCTTGCTTGTCGAGGAAAATCCCGGTCTTCTCTCCCATCCTCCTGACGAAGCGACTCGCTTCAGCGTACAGACGGGGGTCTGGATGGCCGTTCACGGAGATCCGGAATGCCCCATCAATGGCACAACGCATGCCATTACTCTTCAGCTCCCGCGGAACCGGCATCAAATTATAGGTGCTGTTCACCTGCTGGAACGAGACCAGCGAGGAGAGCAGGCAAATGAATAGCAAAAGGCCTTGTTTCATGTCGCTTTATTTTTCGTGTCGCTTTATTTTTAGCGTCTCTTTATCAGCCATACTTCGGTCACCCTCGAATGTTGCCTCCAGTTCAGGAACTCTTCATTCAGCGGATCCCAGGTCAGCACGAGCTTGCCATGTTCTATAAAAGAGGGCGGGATCGGAAATTCTTTTATCGCGCCGATCATTCTCCCATAGAGGGAAGGGGTCACACGCCGGCCATTGGCCCTCAACAGGGCCTCTCCATATCCCGTTATGCGGACCGTATAATGCGCCGTCGAGTCGAGGCCGTTATATACCATGCCCAGGGGCCACCCCATATTCGTCATCCAGGATAGCCTCTCCCTGCTGAAACCATCATTCCCCCAGTCAAAACCCGGGAGATCGCCGCTCTTGCGCGCCAGGGGATCGGTCACCCAGGGTTCCCCCCTATACACATGAGGCGATTTGGAAACATTCCCTATATCATCATAGAAGCCGCCCGGGCCGGGATTCTCCCAATTGGCGATCGTATCGACGGCTTTGATCTGTATTTTTTCAGGCAATTGCCCGATCNNGGCCCCCCGCTCTTCACCGGAAGCCTTGTATTTCTTCACGCTGGTTTGCAGGCCGATCGATTTAAATAAGGCGTCGCAGAGGTCGACAATCCGCTGATGCCAGGCAGTCTCCACAGGGTTTGTCTCCACCTTCGCCAGGATGCCCAAGGCGGAATCCATCGCAACGGCGGGTCCCGTTTTCCCGGCCTGCAGCAATGCGGCATTCGCTTGCTGTTCCAGCCCATCTTCGTAGATGAATCTTTTTCGCGTATAAGCATCATAGTAAGCGCGCAGCAGATACATTTGCCAACGCCAGTTGCCCGCCAGCTCCGGGTTTTCGCTCTCCAGCGTCTTCCAGGCCGCCAGGCTGGATTGGATATTTCCGTTCGCCACGATGGGTCCTTCCCAGTTTTTTTCCAGGCCCAGAATCCCGTCGGCCCCGGCTTCCGCTACCCCGCTGCCGAAGAAAAAATTGGCATATTCGGTAAGGACCTCCCGCTCATTCCCATGCAGGTCCCAGGACAACCGGGTCCAGATGATCTTATTGACATCATCATGGATGCCGTCAGAATACGAGATAAATCCGTCGGTATACTGTTCGATGGCCCGGTAGACGGCAGCAAAAAAATAAGGACGGGGGTTTACTGCCTCCCTGCCCAGGGTCCAGTTAAAGGCCGGATCCCACCACGGTATGGGGGAATCGCAACGAACATTATGGGTAAGATCAGGATAATCGCGCAATTTGTACCTTGGCGGCAGAGCGGCCCTTGTCTCTTCGACAGGCGGGCTGCTGGGTCCTGTGACCAAACCGCCGAGCCAGACCGGCAATTTTTCCTGTACATATTTATAGACATACTGGCTTTGTTCCGGCGTGAAATCTTGCAGGGAAAGCCATAAAGTCGCCTTCGGATGTCGTTTCTTTAAAATAACGGCCATATCTTCCAACAGGGGCATTACGAGCTCCGGCGGATTATCACCGGGATCCCCGCCGGGTAAAAAAACCCCATTGATCCTGACGGAATAATTGCAGATCTTCTCAAAAGTTTCGAGATATTTTCTCCGCTTGTCCTTGTCATTCAGGTCCATCTGTGCGGGAACCCAAATCCAATAATCAAGATCGTAGCTATCGCAGATCGCGCTGATCCTGGCGTTCATTTCGTCCGGCGGGATTTTAAAATGAGGGCTTTTATCCTCATCGAAGATGGGGATGGACTCGATGCTGTTGGCGCCAAAGATCACCAGTTCACGAATGTATTGTTCGTACTGCTCCGGCGTCCATGCATCATAAGAGTTGGCCGTATTTCTATAACCCAATTGATGGCCGCGAATTGCTTTGTCTGGTGATGAAGATGTGGGAAGGTTTGCAGTTATCCCAACAGCTCCCGGTTTATAGCTAAAATTTCTTAATAGATAACCGGCGCCAAATAAAATCCCCCGGCCGTCATATCCTTCTACTATGATAATGGTTCGCTTGTCCTGCTGCTGGGATAGGATGCGGAACGACTCGGGCCTGGCTGTCAATGCAGGTTCACTGCTGATAGAAAACCCTCTGCGCACTGGCGCGGAAGCCTTTTGCAATAAAATGACATTTCCGGTTTCCGGCCAGTTTGCCGAAACAATAATTTGCAGGCCGGTTCGTTTTTTAATTTCTTCCGCAAGCATGACGGACGCGGATTTCTCGGCGTTGGAAAGCGTTCCCGCGTGGGTTACAATCTGGATGCCTTGCAAGTACTGAGTTTGCGCCATTACAGATGTCCGCATACCCATGATGGTAAAAAATATAAACAGGGGGATTAATACATTCTGTTTTAATACATTCTGTTTTAATACTTTCCGTATTTCGCCGATGGTAAAAAAAATGTCTGTATTAGGTAGCATGTCAGCAGTATTGAAATGGTTTTTGCGGATTGCTTTTATGGTAATTATTCAGTTACCCCAAAGGGTGGCAAAGCAGATAAATGGCCCGATGGAATCTCCGGCTCAATGAAATCATTCGCCCGGCGAAATATTTAAACGATAAGCGAAAAATAAAACGATAAGCGAAAGCCAATAAACATCGCCCTATTTCAAATGATCGATTGCATTTTTAACACTGCCATGTTTAAGCAGCAATGTCTTGGCTTTATCATAGGAAGCAATATCGGCTTTTCCCATCAGCATTTTTACGGCACGGTCCGTAATCTTGTCATTGATCAGTTTTACATGCACCATTTGGTTATCGTCTACCCTGCCAAGCTGAATCATAGCAGTAGTGCTGATCATGTCAAAAATCATTTTTTGCGCAGTCCCGCATTTCATCCTCGTGCTGCCTGTTATAAATTCGGGGCCTGTTATCACTTCTACCGGATAATCGGCCTGACCGGCGATAGGGGAATCAGGATTGCTCACAATGCATCCGGTGGCAATATCATTTTTCCGGCAGGTTTCCAGTGCGCCCAGCACAAAAGGGGTAGTGCCGCTGGCGGAGATCCCGACGACGATGTCCTTTGAGGATACTTTTTCATTCACAAGCCTTTCCCAACCTTCATTATAATTATCTTCCATTTCTTCC
>PLXD01000174.1 GCA_003151295.1 Chitinophagaceae bacterium
ACGATTTTGAATATGAAAAAGCCATTGCCGATATGAACCGCAGCCTGGATCCCCGGATAGAAACTATTTTCCTGACCTGTCTGCCGCAGTATACCTCCGTCGCTTCCACCCTGGTAAGGGATGTCCTGCGAAATGGTGGAAATGTTACACCCTTCCTTCCCGAAGTGGTGGCCCGCTCCCTCAAAATTAAATGATAAAAACATGTCTATCTGGTTCTCCTCCTCCCTAGCGCTCGAACAAAGCCAATCGCTGGAAAAATTTCAATCGCTTGCCAAAGACACCCTTTCCGGTCTTATCGGCATTGAATTCACGGAGATCGGTGAAAATTATCTCAAAGCTAAAATGCCGGTAGATAATCGTACCCGTCAACCCTATGGTTTCNNGTCGGCGGCGCTGGCGGAAACCCTTGGCAGCGTGGCGTCAGCGTTCGTGATCGATCCTGGTAAATTCTATTGCGTAGGCCTGGAGATAAACGCCAATCATATACGCGGGGTAAAGGAAGGCACTGTCTACGGGACCGTTTCACCACTCCACCTGGGAGGTTCTACCCATGTCTGGGACATAAAGATCCACAATGATCAGGAAAAATTGGTTTGCATCAGCCGTATGGCCGTGGCGATCCTGAAGCGTCAATAGAATAACCACCGGCAAGCAACACGTCTAAGATCGAGGGAAAAGTATTAGCGGCAAAGAAGTGCAACTCCTCCTCCCCAGCCCATTTCAACTCGGATATCTGTTCCTCCTGCTGGGGGACAAGGATCTGTTCACCCGTGGCTTCCATCCAATACCAATGTGTTTCTTTCAGAAAATGTTTGCCGCTCTCGTCATAGGTATGCCAGGTGATCAGCAGCGGCTTTTTGAGCACGACCGATGAAAGACCCGTTTCCTCCCGGACTTCGCGGATCGCACACTCCTCCAGGGACTCTCCTGCGTCGAGCTTGCCTTTGGGAAGGTCCCATTTACCGCGACGGAACATGAACAGCAGCTTTCCTGCTTCATTCTTTATCAGGCCACCGGCCGCTTTTACCAGTATGAATTTCTTCCAGAAGGCTTTTTTAAGGGTTTCAAGATCGGGGTGAAAGAATATGCCGGCATGAACCTTTTCCAGGCGCATTTCATGAATGATGGAATTAACGGCCGGCGGGGAGAATTCGTCTATGTATACCGCATCGTCGTGATGGGCGTAGGCCCTGATCTCGTCATTGAGCCCGTCACAAAGAAACAGCGGTTTGTCGTTAAAATATATCTTATAATACATACTTAGCGCATAGCAATTAGCCGACAGCTATCAGTTTACAGCTATCGGCTACTAAGTTACTGGATTAGGATAATATGGGGGATTACAAAATTTTTTAATCCCGCCCGTAGCATGTAGCTTGCCAAAAAAACAAGTTGTATGGCCACAAGCGCAAGTACCGACCAGAAAGCAGTTGCCGAGAAGCTTCTTCAGACCCAGGCGATACGCCTCCAACCGAAAGAACCTTTCACCTGGTCTTCCGGCTGGAAGAGCCCGATCTATTGCGACAACCGAAAAGTCCTGTCCTTCCCCTATATACGTGATTTTATCAAATCGGAAATGTGCAATACCATCTTCGAACAGTTCCCCGACGCAGCCGTATTGGCCGGGGTAGCTACCGCAGGCATTCCCTGGGGAGCCATGGCCGCCGACCAGCTCAAACTGCCTTATATCTATGTTCGCCCCAAGCCGAAAGAACATGGGCTGGGCAACCAGATAGAAGGATCCTTTGAGAAAGGACAAAAGGTGCTTGTGATCGAAGACCTGATCTCAACCGGCAAGAGTAGCCTCGGGGTAGTAGAAGTCCTCAGACAGGCGGGGCTGGAAGTCGACGGCATGGTATCCATATTTACCTATGAGTTCGATATTGCCCGCCACGCATTTGAAAAAGCAGGCGTCCCTTACATCTCCCTGACCAACTATTCTACCCTGATCAGCGTGGCCCTCGAAAAGAAGATGATACAGCCGGAAGAGGAAGCCATTTTGTTAAATTGGAGGACCGATCCCGCAAACTGGAGGGGAGTTTCGTAAATTTGACGATCAACAACCATTTTGTATCTTGTTCGGGAATCCACTTCTTCGAAAGCTATTAATTTAAAAGCTACTTATATGCGAAAACTACAAATCCTCCTGTGTATGCTGATCGGCTTTTCAGCGGTTTCTTTGGCCCAGGCAGTAAAAACAATCGTAATCAGCGTCCCCTCCGTGCAGTGCGATGAGTGCAAAGACAGGATAGAAAAACAGCTTAGCCACGAAGAAGGTGTAAACAAAGCCGTGGTAGACTACAAGAGAAAGACCTGCAAAGTGACCTATATCACCGACCGCACCAACCCGGAAAATATAAAAGCCGCCATTGCAAACGCCGGCTATGATGCAGATGACGTCACCTCCGACCCCGACGCCTATAAGAGATTACCTATCTGTTGCAAGAAGCCCGAAGACGGCGGCGGACACGCGAAGGCGAATTAACCCGGATATCGTAAATAAGATGTCAGTAAGTAGCCGCCAATTGCAGAGCCAGGTAGGCATTTACAATCCCTCCTGATATAGACAGGGATGAAAAAGGCACCTGCCGGGGATTGCCATCTACCTGGATNNGGTATGATCCACCCGCACTACCGATTTCATAATGATCTCTTTGACCTGCAGAGCGGTCAGTTTGGGATAGTATTCCCGGATCAGGGTGGCCAATCCCGCGACCACTGGGGAAGCCATGCTGGTGCCATCGAAAGGAGCGTATTTTTGAGGTCCCGGGACCGAAGAAAGGATTTGCTCACCGGGCGCGAATACATCCACGCTCGTTTTACCGTAATTAGAGAAAGAAGCCACGAGCGATTCATCGTCTTTCCAGCCGGAGGCCCCGACTTCGATCCAGGCTCCCGCATCTCCGCTCTTATCTGCATAATGACGGTTGGGAAAATTATCCATCGAATCGAGGTCTTTGGTTTCATTGCCGGCGGCGTGGACGATCAGCACGTCTTTGGACATGGCAAATTTAACGGCCTCGTCCACCGCCTGTTTATCCCAGGCATAGCCTTTCCCGAAACTCATATTGATCACCTTTGCCCCGTTTTCTGCCGCGTACCGGATTCCGTTGGCCACGTCTTTATCGCGTTCATCGCCATCCGGTGTCACTCTTACGGCCATGATGACGGCCTTATCGGCAATTCCCAGGATGCCGATCCCGTTATTACGATCCGCACCGATAATACCGGAGACATGCGTACCATGCATGGCATCGGGACCCGTCACATCTGCATTCCCATAATCCTTCTGACGGTCGTTCGAATAATCATCCCCAACGATGGACCTGGGATCGTAATCCAGGTTATATTCATAATCCACCTCCGTGCTGTAGTGCTTTACTCCTTCATCGAGTTCCTTCCAGAAGGCTGCAATGCTCGTTCCGGACTGGAGGACATTGCCCATTACCTTTATTACTTGTTCTTCCTTCCCGTCCCGGGGGTGATAACCGGATAGATCTGCCTGGACGGGGTTGTCCTTCTTCATCCTCGCGAGCACCGTATCCAACACCTCCTTGAACATCCCATATTCGTTCAGGTTGGTCTTCGCATTTTCCAGGGCCTTGTCAAAATCTTTTCTGAGATGCCCATACCCACTAAAAAAGGCTGTATCGCTATCCAGGGCCGAACTGACGCTGAGACTGTCGTATTTCGGTTTATAAGCCCGCAATAAACGGGTCATTTCCAGGTTGTCATATTGTACATTTCCTTTATCGGAGCCGATGAAATTCCATCCATGCATATCGTCGATATGGCCGTTCTTATCGTCATCTTTGTGATTGCCGGCTTTCTCTTTCGGGTTGGTCCAAATAACGCCGAGAAGATCCTCATGCGCAATATCCACTCCTCCGTCCAGGACGGCGACGATCACCGGTTGGGACTTTTTTCCTTTTAATAACTGCTGATAAGCCTTTTCCGTGCTAATTCCGAAAACCGTGTCTGCCTGGAGATCCAGATTCTGCCAATTGGGTTTTTGCGCTTTGCCAAAAAAGGGAGTAACACCGACCGCAATCATCACCAGCCAGTTCCTGCAAATTTTTCCCATTGTATACTTATTCGTAAATACCTTCATATTCCTGTTTGTTATCGCACTAAATTAGGGAAGTTTGGAGAACCGGTTAAATAAAAAAGGGAAGCATTCCCGAGAGATCAGAAAAGAATGCTTCCCGGTACTAACAAAACTCCACAACGGTATAAATAAACTCCGCTCCATGGATCGGGATCCATCCGGCTACAGGCGGTGAAAATAACATCCATTCCCATCCGTTTTACAACAAATACACTAAACTCATTATACAATACACGAAAGGGAGTTCTGTCGTTAATCCATTAATCGTCGTCAATTCATTAATCTTTGCCTTTCAGCAGGGTCATTTTCTGCAGGGAACAAGGATACTCCTCCCGGGCCTGATCGCGTTGCACGATCAATACCCGTTTCTCCAAATGATTCCGATACTGATCGCCGATTGGAATTTCACGATTGGACAGGTATACGCTGTTATTATCGAAAGCGGATATATTCTCCAGCGAGACGATAAAAGAACGGTGCACCCTGCAGAACAGATGAAAGGGCAATGCGGATTCTACCTTTTTCATGGTGACCAAAACGATATAGCTCTTTTTATCGGTGACAATTTTGCTATAGTTCTTACAGGCTTCTACATATAATATATCCCTGAAGCCAATTCTCTCAAACTTACCGGCATTACGTATAAAAAAGAAGTCTTGCATATTTGTCATAAAATTTTAAAAAACTCCAAATACCTGTTAAAAAGCAACTTTTGGACCCTTTGCCTGTTATAAAACGGGAATACCGGAGATCTAACTACCGGAAAAGCCATCAATTTATCGACAAGAACATGAATCTACGATTAAGTGTGCTGGATCAGACCCCCATACGGAGGGGTAGCAGCGCTCCCGAAGCACTACAGGAGACGATCCGGCTGGCAAAGCTGGCAGACAGGCTGGGCTATACCCGGTATTGGCTTTCCGAACATCATAATACGACCACCCTGGCCGGTGCTTCGCCGGAATTATTGATAGCCAGGCTGGCCGCCGAGACAAAGCATATCCGCCTGGGTTCGGGAGGCATCATGCTGCCCAACCATAGCACCCTGAAAGTGGCGGAAAATTTCCGGTTGCTGGAAGCGCTGTACCCGGGTCGTATCGACCTGGGTCTCGGAAGGGCTCCCGGCGGGGACAGGCTGACCGCGCAGTTGCTCAATCCTTCCAATAGCTTCGACCCGGAGGAATATATCCGGCAGATCACCGATCTACACGCTTTTCTGAACGATGCGGCGACGCCGGGAACGATAAAGGGAAAGATCAGGGCTATTCCACGTATCGACACGGTACCCGAATTGTGGATGCTGACTTCCAGCGGGGAAAGCGCTTACCTGGCGGCTCATTTTGGCATGTCCCTGTCCTTTGCCCAGTTCATAAGCCCCGTGGGAGGGCAGGCGGCCATTAAAGCATACCGGCAGCATTTCAAACCCTCTGCCGCACTGGCAGCGCCCCGCGCCAGCGTCGGGATCTTCGCTTTTTGTTCGGAAGATCGCCAAAAAGTGAAGGAGGTGCAGGCTTCCATGGACTATCGCCTCCTGAGCTTTGAGAAAGGAAAGCACGATGAAACACCCACCCTGGAAGAGATACTCGGCTATGAGTATACTCCCCCCGAATGGCAGCGGGTGCTATACAACCGCCAGCGCATGATCGTCGGTAGTCCCGAAGAATTCGGGAAAAAGATAGAAGAGATGGCCAGGGAATTCGATGTCGATGAGTGGGTGATCGCTACCTTCGCGGATCATTTTGAAGACAGGCAGCATTCCTATGAACTGCTGGCGGGGCTCTTCCAATTGCAGGCTCCCAAAAAGGCCAACCCGGAAACCGGCTGGCAATTAGAAACCGAATCCATGAAGTAGCCGAATCCATCGATTATCAGAATCCATGAATCATATGAATTCATGAATCATAAAACTCAGTCCAATAAATTCAGTCCTTCAGGTAAGAGGCCAGCACAGGGGCCAGCTTACCATAACCGACAGCATTGGGATGAAGGCCATCAATGAAAAGAGATTCCTCGATCTTACCCTGGTTGTTAAGCAATATTCTGCCCGGATTGATAAAGACCAGTTGGTTTTTTACATTGTGCTTCTCTGCTTTCTTTTTATCTCCCTGGGTCTCCACGAGGCCGGCTATTTCTTTATTCAGATTCACGATGCGTTTTTCCATGTCCCGGCGGGGGAAGATGCCGGACACGAGGATGGTGGCTGCAGGCTGGCGGACCTTTATGGCCCCGATTAGCCTATGCAGTCCCGCAATAATTTCCGCATCGCTGTTTAATTCCAGGTTATTGGTTCCTATCATGAGGATGATATGACGTGCTGCAAAGCCATCGAGCTCCTCATGGTAGACGCGCCATAATACGTTCTCGATCCTGTCCCATCCATATGCCTGGTTCCTGAGACCCGCAGGTTCCAGGTATTTGTCCCAGGAGTCGGCACCTCTATGCAAAGGGGCAGCGGGCCTTCCCCCCCAGTAATGAATAATGGAATTGGCCAGGATACAATCGCGGGGCGGAGCCTGTTTGTTCAGGGCTATGATGGAGTCGTGTCTCGCCCGCCAGTCATAACCATCCCGGGTCTGCATGACCGGGATCTCTGTCGATGCCTTGCCCGTCTCTTCCTTCAAAATAGACCGGATCTTTTTTTCACAGGCATTCGCGTATAACATCATGCCCCAATCGTTCGGATGCACTCCGTCGACCGTGGCATCGATATCGAGCCCGATCTCCTTATTGCTGAGTGAATAAATATTCTTTACCCCCTCCGATACCAGCCGGGCAAAGACCTTGCGGAAAGTATTGTTGACCGCTTCGAAATCATTGTAATGGGTAGTATCGATGATCCGGTCGGTGCCGCTTCCGCTATGTTCCACCATCAGGATAGGCGTGCCGGGTCTTTTAGCCTGGATCTCCTTAACAGCCGCTATAAGACGTTCCGCCACTTCATCCGCTTTCAATCCACCTCCCGGCGTCATATTAGGAAGACAATCCAGCACATAGATTTTGGCATCGATCTCCGTGAGCAGGTCGATAACGGCGCTTTCGAGTTTGCCATTCCCGGAAAAACCGAAATTGAACAAGGGGCGATCCAGCACCCTCTCCAATATCGAGGTCCAGGCCAGGCCGGGCCTCGTGGCGCAACCTCCCTGGACAATCGAAGTCCCATAGATCACTACCGGCTTTTCCGGCTGAAGGGCGATCGGGTTAAAGCTGGTTTCCCGGGGCACCCCGATGCGGAGCCAATTCACGGTATTGTACAGGGGCAGGAACAACCTGTATTCACAATCCCTGCCCAGCCCTGCTACCGGCTTCAAGCTGGAAAACCGATATTCCACCGTGTCGCCAAATGAATATTTACCCGGTGCCCAGACCCAGTTGCCATCGATATCGATCGCATACAGGTCGATACCGCTCACGCCGGTAGCGGGCATATGAGGCATGGCCTGCGCACCCTTTACCGCATACCGTATAGTGATATTACTTGCATTCGTTCTGAACTTAATATAGAGTCCTGCCGCATTCATGGACAGGTTCCAGACAGCGGAGCGGACCGTTTTTTCAGCCCTTGCGGGGAAACGGTCGTAGGGTGCTTTTACTTCTTTAGGCCAGGCCTGACCCTCAACAACAGGGAAAGAGTTAGCGGCAGGGTCCCACCATTGATAGCCTTTATCATCCTGGGCGGAAACCATCGATATGGAAAACAATCCTGCCAGAAGGAATAAGATGGGCTGCACCGGGAAAAGCCGGACCAGGCAGGGTCGCCTGATAAAAAGTGGCTTGACGAAGAGTCGCTTGACGAAGATCGAGATTGGGAGGAGTCGACGTTGCATGGATCGTTTTTTTTATAAAGATATATTTCTATCCGGCAACCGGAAGGCTGCATAAACTTTTATTCTGCGGTCCTCAGCTTAATGACTATTTTTTTTTACCGGTTTATGCCCATGGGCAGCAATGCCCGGGAGGGTACATCTTATTCCTGCCTCCTGTTGGGCAGACAAATTTCCCGTCAGGAAAGAAAAAAAAGTGAGAAGGGGGATCCCTATAAATGATTTTCCTATGATTCGCATCCCTTTGATAATTACCAGAACCGGATATACAGTGCAGACAGGACCAGGAGGATCGTCACGATCAGCACCATGCTGGCCGGCCGGACCTTGAACATTTCCAGGTTGAGCGCAAAAGCCTTGGCACTTATCCGTGGGCCCTGCAAGCTGACCGCTACCATCACCAGGATGGTGACGACAAAAGCCCAGCCCATGCACACGAAGAAGGGTATTTCAAAGCCTCCTTTGCCGGTAGGGAAGGCCGAATATAGCCAGGTCTCGGTCCCCAGGACCTTTACGGCAAACTGGCCGAAGAATACCGAGGCGACAAAGCCCGTGATGATCCCGGCAATGGCAGCCGTTCCCGTGGTCCTCTTCCAGAACATGCCCAGGATAAAGGTGGCGAATACACCCGGGCTGATATAACCGGTATAACGCTGAATATACGTATATCCTCCATCCCTTCCAATGCCCAACAGATCGTGCCAGGTAAAGAGAATGGCGACGATCATCGCGCAGACAATGGCGAGCCGTCCCGTCCATACCATCTTCTTTTCTCCGGCGCCGGTATTGATGTATTTTTTATAGATATCAAGCGTAAAGATCGTCGAAATACTATTGGCCTTGCCTGCTAAAGAGGCTACGATAGCCGCCGTTAAAGCCGCTATGGACAAGCCTCTTAACCCACTGGGAAGGAAGCCCAGGATAGCGGTATAGGCGCCGTCCTTACTCCCTCCTGCCAATTGCGGCAAATGCCCGTTCTTATACAATACCCAGGCTACGATACCCGGCAACATGACGATAACCGGCATCAGCAGTTTCAAAAAGCCGGCGAACAGGATCCCGGTGCGTGCCGTCTGTATGTCGGCGCCCAGCGCCCGCTGAGTAATATATTGATTGCAGCCGAAATAATTCAGGTTGCCGATCCATTGTCCTGCCATATACATCGTTATGCCCGGCAGGATAAGATATTTATTGATCGTAATCTGCGAGTCTCCGGCCACGGGCTTTTTAAAGATCAGGTGAAAATGGTCGGGCGCATCTTTCAGCAACATATTAAACCCGGCCAGGGCGTTCTTGCCCATTCCGAATGTTTCACTCACGATGGTCAGCGCCAGGTAGGTAGTCGCCAATCCGCCGATGATCAATACGGATACCTGGATCACATCGGTATAGCCGATGACTTTCATCCCCCCCAGGGTAATGAACAGGGCGAAGATGGCCAGCACGATCATGACCGTATGAAAATAGGCGCCGCCCAGCAGCCCGTTGATGGCCAGGGCGCCCAGGTA
>PLXD01000390.1 GCA_003151295.1 Chitinophagaceae bacterium
TTTTTCAGGTCCAGGGAGAAGATCTTCCAATTAAATAATAAGACAATCACCATTTATCCGGCCGTTTCAGATTGGCAGTTCCTGGGGACCAGCAATAACCAGTTGATCGCCCAGGATGGAAAAAACGGGCTATTGGAGTTCCGGGACGGCGTATGGACCCCCTTCGTAAAGCAAAGCGCCCTGCCGCCCGGCTTTCTCGTCACCTACGTATTCCCATTCGGAAAGGATAGCTCTTTTGTAACTACGGTAAATACCGGGTTTTTTATCCTCGCCAATAATACGATCACCCCTTTCCGGTTTACAGGCCCCGACCCTTTCTTAAACGAAAGAGTGCTGACCGCCATTCCCGTCAATAAGGACTGGATCGCCATCGGAACGAACCTGGACGGGGTGTATATCCTGAATAAAAAGGGCAAGATCATCGAGAACCTTTCCCGGAAAGAAGGACTGCAGAACAACAATATCCTGATGCTTTTCCTGGATAGGAACAAGAATCTCTGGCTGGGGCTGGATAACGGGATCGATTTTGTAGCGTATAACAATGCGATAAAACATATTTATCCCGAAAAGCTAAATGAAGGCCTGGGATATACCTCCATCATTTTTAATAAAGAGCTTTATGTAGGAACTTCCAACGGGCTTTACTGCATACCTGTCTCGGAAAAGGAAGACCTGAGCTTTCTGGGCGGTGAATTCAAGTCTGTCCCGGGCACGAAGGGCTCCACCTGGGGCTTATCGGAAGTGAACGGCAGCCTGTTGCTGGGGCATCATGACGGCGCTTTCCTCATCCGGAATGATCAGCTTATCCCGATCAATATCCAGACGGCTTATTGGACCTTTCTGCCCTTTTCCAATGTGTTGCCCTCTTCCCTCGTCGTAGCCGGCAATGATATCGGGATCGATCTTTTTCAATACGCCAACAATAATTTTGTATCGGAGGGTAATATACCGACATTCAATGCTTCCGCCCAGTTCATGGCTATCGACAATAATAATACCATCTGGGTGGCCCATCCCTATAGAGGCGTTTATAAGATTGACATGAATGACCTCGCTCATCCCCGGATCCGGTTATATACAGAGAAAAATGGCCTGCCATCCTACCTTAAGAACCATTTATTCAAAGTAAAGAACCGTATCGTGGTCACTACCCAAAAAGGCATCTATGAGTATAATCCGAAAGCAGATTTTTTTGAGCCTTCCGATTATTTTAAAAAATTTTTCGGGCAAAGGAATATCCGGTTCCTGAAGGAGGATGCTGCAGGAAATATCTGGTTTATTGAAGAAAATAACCTGGGTGTTGTGGACCTTTCGGGAGCGCAGCCCGAAACCATTTATTTCCCGGAGCTGAGCGGCAAAATGGTGGCGGATTTCGAACATATTTATCCCTATAATAAATTCAATGTTTTCGTGGGCGCCGAAAAAGGGTTTTATCATATCAATTATGAAGAATATAAAAAGAACCGCTACCCGATCCAGGTGAAAATAAGAGGGGTGCGGGCATTTGGGAAATCGGATAGCCTGCTGTTCGGCGGCTATTTCGGGGAAGTGGATGAAAACCTGGAACAGCCCGCCGGCGCCGTCTATAATATCCCCAACAGCTGGAACTCCCTGCATTTCGAATATTCTTCGCCTTTGTATGCGGCCCAGAATAGCGTTCAATATAGTTATTACCTGAAAGGGTTCGACAAAGACTGGTCTGTCTGGTCGAAAAAAACAGAAAAAGAATATACCAATCTGCCGGCAGGCTCCTACACCTTCCAGGTCAGGTCGAAAAGCAACCTGGGAAATGAATCCGCAGTGAGCAGTTATTCGTTTACGGTACTTCCTCCCTGGTACCAGACCGGCTCAGCCTATTTCCTGTATACCCTGCTGTTCTTCGTGCTGATCTGGCTGCTGCTCCGATGGCAACGCCGGCTGTTCCTGCATCAACAGCAAAAATATGAGGAGGAACAGAAAAGGTTGTTATACCTGCACCAACTGGAGCTGGAAAAATCCGATAAAGAGATCGTAAAGCTGAAAAATGAAAAACTCGAAGCGGAAATCGATCATAAGAATACGGAATTAGCCTCCACAGCCATGCACCTCGTCCAAAAAGGCGAACTGCTAGGGAATGTCCGGGAAGAACTGATGCGCCTTAAAAAAGGGGTCACCGGAGAGGGGTCAGCGGAAGAGTTTAAAAAAATGCACCGTATCCTGGGAGAAGAAAACAAAATGGACAAGGATTGGGAACAGTTTGCCGTCCATTTTGATAAAGTCCACAGCGATTTTCTACGGATCCTGAAAAGCATCTATCCGGCCCTGAGCTCTCACGAATTGAAATTATGCGCTTATTTACGCATGAACCTCTCCAGTAAGGAGATCGCTCAACTGGAAAATATTTCCGTACGGGGCGTGGAGATCAGCCGGTATAGGTTGAGAAAAAAATTAAAAATCCTTACGGAAACCAATCTGTTCGATTTTTTAATGGAACTGCATGTTTCCGGTAATAATGGGAAAGATACGAACCATCGGAATAATGGGGGGAATGCCGTTTAGGACATCCCCCCTCATGGCTTATATCAGGTTACCCTTAATGTATGCGATGCTCTTGGTAATACTATCAAAAGGAGATCCGGGGCATTTATCCTGCTCCACAAAAAAGTATTTAAACCCGGCCGTATCGGCATGAGCGAATATCCGTTTGAAATCGATCGTGCCATTTCCCACTTCCGTAAAGGCATGCGCGGGTGTGTTGTCCATGTCCTTCAGGTGCCAGAGCGGAAATCTACCCGGATTTTTGTCAAATAGCGCGACAGGGTCCTGACCTGCCTTGGAGAGCCAGTACAGGTCACATTCGAATTTCACCAAATCCTTATCCGAATCAGCCAGCAGCACATCATAGGGATATTGATCGCCGCCTTGTTTATCAAACTCAAAATCATGATTGTGATAGCAGAACTG
>PLXD01000345.1 GCA_003151295.1 Chitinophagaceae bacterium
CTGGTGGAAATATCGTCGACAACGGAAAGCCCTTCGGCTTCCAATTTGACGCCCTTGTTAAGCTGCTCATTGGCGGCTGTGATCATGAAAGAGAGTTTCTTAGTCAGCTCCTCAATGGTGAGCTTTCCCATGTCGTTCTTGACCCAACTTTGAATGATCGCCGTAAAGCTCTTGTGAGATTCAGGGATATACTTTTGTCTCACCTTAGAACCCTTAGACAAGCCCACGGATGGCATCGCGGCGGCGCTGTGCGTGAAGGAACTGTCGAGCTGCTCGGTATCGGCTTGCAGGGCGACGGCCTCCTCTTTGTTGGATGCCTCGGCGGTGATGGTGGCGGCAACTGCTTCGACTGCCTTAGCGGCGCTTTCGTTGGATGCCTCAGCGGTGATCGTGGCTAACTCCGTTACACGTGAAGGAATCAGAACGTACAGGCGGTCGCGTTCGGCGGATACCTTTTCTATCCATTCGGATTGCAAGCCGGGAAGCAAGGAGTTTTTACCGTCCTCGTATATCGCCATCTTTTCGGGCATGGGGTGAAGGGTCCCCGATAGCAGGATATTGGTAGTGATCAGGCCGTACGTGTCGGCGTCCATTTCGGGCGTCCATCCGACCAGGGCTTCGCCGTAGTCGGCCAGGGTGTCGGCCGTCTTAGAATAGTATGCCGTCGTCATGCCGGTAATCTCTACGATCAGGGCGTCGGCGAATTTCTTATTAATGATGTTCGTCACGTTCGCCCGGATCTGTATAGCCTCGGTTTCCTTTTGGATTTTATCGGCCGCCAGCTTGGTAGCGATTTTCTGCCGGGAAAGTTTCTCCAGCTCCCAGGCGTTTTCCTTCGCCGCTGCTTTCGCATGCAGGGCGTCTATGTCGTTTTCCAGGCCCGTAAACAGGGATTTCATCGCGTCCATTTTCCGGGTGTGCGGGGCGCGGTCTTCGTTCATGCACTTCTTGGTGTCGACCAGGAGGGGGCGAATATCGCGTATAGGCTGTATTAGCGCTTCCATGACCAGGGCGTCGACCTTCGTCATGTCGTGGGCTTCGATAGTCTTAATTAGGGGATCTACGGCCGCCTTCGCGTTATGCAAGCTGGCGAGCCCCTGGGCGTATAGCGCCGGCATATTGATCAAATTTCCGAAGGCTTCATCATCGATCAGGACGATAGCGGGCAAAAGTTCTGTATTGGCTTGTTGTTCCATGACTTAAAATTGATTGAATGAATTAAAAGGGTCTCGCGGCAGGTTTGGCAGCTCCGTTGGAAGCCGGGTTGACTGCCGTAGCTGCGGGCTGATAGTTGGAGTTGATTTCCTGTATATGTTGCTGCGTAACCGGATTAGGTTTCGGCTGAGCTGCCGGGGCAGATGCAGGCTTTGCCGCGTTGGCTTTTATGATGGCCTCGATGATGCCGCGCACATCGTCAGATAGCTTAAATCTCTTTTCGATAGTGGCGATAGTATACCCCTGGGATGCAGCACCTAAAACCTTCGGGTAATCCGGGTGTGTCGCCGTAAGTTCTTCGAGGACTACAACCGGTATGGCAACAGGCAAAGGCGCTACGCCGCTTTCACACCATGCCTTTAATAGCTTACCGGTTTCTTCGGAAGGGATAAACGAAGGTTTGCCGGTGAATAGGCCCGTTCGATCCTTCGAGGCTGCGGCGTGGTGGTTCGTTTCAAGTTCCAGGTTAACCGTGACCTCATACTCCCATCCGTCGCGGGTTACTTCCTTCAGCCCCAACTTAGTTACGGTAGCCTTGCCGTTGCTGTCCTTCGACATTTCGTAATCCTGCTTGCGTCTAACGGTAGTGATGATATGCGCGGAGCTTTGCAGGATGGCCTGCAAGAAAGCGTCATGCCTTGGGGTTAGTTTTGCCCAATTCGTGTAAGAGTTCCCCGTCATGCCGGAAGAGATCGACAAAATTCCGCCGGGCCCATCCCACTCATGCGTAATGCTGTCGATGATAATTACCTCCATTCCGGCCGCCTCACATGCTTTGATAGCTTCGACATACCGCTCAGGATTATAGGGAGCTGACAAAGGCAATACATTGTAAGGCCCCAGGTGTGCGTATAGATCCCCGCTTCCGTTTTCTGTATCTATAAGCGCAACCTTTGACAGGTCGCCGCCGGTAAGCCCCTTTGCCATTAATAGCGCCGAGTAGGTTTTACCAGCTCCCGACGTGGCGCTCAGGCCTAGTCGTAATTTTGCTTGCTGCCGCGTTGCGGTCCTTAATTGTAACATGACTTTTTATTTTTAGGTTTTGAAAAAGAAAATTTTTGCGGATTGTGTAGTAGCTGCTTATCCGAAGGAATGACCCGGACCCATTCCCCTACTACGTCTATGACCTTTAGCTTTTTGCCGGTCAATAAGCCATCGCGCTTAGACCAGTTAAGCAGCTCATACCTATGCTTACGCCTGTTCTTCAGATAAATCGTATCCCCAATTTTTAAGGATCTCATCTTTGAAAATTTTAAAATCTCTATTGGTGCGTAAGTAAGCGAGACGGCAGCCGAACAGGACGACCGCGCAATTAGCCGCGAGAATCACAAGGAATATTATCATAGCCCAGGTGTTTTAGGTATTCTAAAATGTGCTGTTCTTGCGTGGTGATCGGGCAGTCCTCCCAATAGGCGGGGGGCGAATACCAGCACGTCGACGTTTCGAGGTCGTCGTCATTGCCGTAGTCCCTGTGTTCAAGACGGCCAGTTTCGGCTAACCATTGCTGATATTGAATAAGGCCGAAGTCCCTATCCTGGTCGCCCAGGTTTACGAAGATTCTCCCGGCGGTCTTATACCACTCCCATGACGTTGTTGTTAACATAACTTGGATTTTATTTTGGTGATAGATTCGGGATGCCCTGAGCCGCTTCTAAGGATGGCGTGTATGGTTTGGCGTGATAGATCAATGGCGACAGCGCAGTCAATGAGTGTGGGGAAGGTCGATAAGTATCTTTTAAACTGCTGATATTCAAAGGGGGTTAATTTTTCCGACTTTCTTGGTCTACTTGTTGCGGTACTCATATTTTGTATTTACATTTGTATTGACAACACGAATTTACAAATAGTTTTCAATCTGCAAAGTAAAATATTCGAATTGTAAATAAATGGTAAACTAAACGCCAACAAACCAAATAGTTATGGAACAAAAAAAGATTAGTAAAGATTTTGTTGCAGCTGTAAAGAAGCTGGCAAAGGAAAGCCCGAGCCTTACACAGGGGGCAATAGCTGCCCAAATTGGGATGGATGTGACCACTATGAGTAACGTCGTTGCCGGGAGGAGGAACGTGCAATACGAGTTTTACAAAAGTTTGCAGGAAGTTTTCAACCTTAAAATAGAAGAATCGGAGATACTGATCCCCGATTCTTTGAAATTCATCTCAGAAAATTCAATTAAGACCCTGGCGGTCGTCAATGCCCATTCACGGATTTTAGAGAAGATGTACGTAAGGGTAATGACAGTAGACCCGTTCGATGCCGAGGGCATTCTGGAAACGGTGTACGAGCAGGAGCGTCAAAAACTGAAAGATCAATTGAAACAGGGATCGGCTTAATTTCCATTAGTACAGTTTGGTGAGTTTAAAAATCAGGATTGAGAACCAACTTGCAGGAAGGGTGAAAATATTTTTAAGTTCATTCTTACACTTAACATTATGATAAATAGCGCTACAAGCCCCGCTCCCTGTTCTTGAATTATTTTTTTTAGCACCGCTTCTTTAGTGCATATTCTCCGTAAGGGATTGATTAAATTTGAAATGCCCCGTGAGAAAGACGGAGCACTTCTTTTACATAACTAGTAAACAAAGCAAAATTTATGACAAATCAAGAAACTCAGTATCAGTTACTGAAAGCGCGAAAAGAACTAGACAACTTCATGGGATGGTTTAAAAACAATCATCCAGACTTGCACGAAAAATATGGCAGAAATATAGACTTGCCATTTAAACCAGATGGAGGTGTTGGCGTTAATAACAACTTTAGAATCTCCCACGAAGAGCATCAAATGTTAATTGGGATTGCTAAGACTTACTATGAAGTAAAGCCTTAACATCTACAACGAAAGTTTCATTATAGTATTCTATCGCCTTTAAAAGAGAAGGAGCATCCATAAACCTAACTACCGATTCTCCACCTTTTTCAAAGGACAGGGAGATTATTTGCGGATTCCCTTCATCGACCAAAAGTTTCTCAACTCGTACATCGTTTTCCATGTGAATATGAATTAAAGTCTAAAAAACTGGCTCACAGAGAATGGGTTTATGTGAGAACGCATTAGCGCAATAGATAAAGGAATGTATAAAATCTCTCATTTCTTTATCAGTAGAATAAATCACTTTTGGAATACCATTCGATTGGTAATGGATTTCTATACCCTCTTCAGTCTGGATTATCTCGAAATCAGATACTTCCCCAAGATTTTCTTCAATCTCATTCCATAGCTTTTCATTAAGTATTTTAGTTCGCATATCAAAAATATTTGGGAGATATAAATTTGTCACACGAACTTCCCCTATTTAAGATAATACATAAATACAAATACACCCCTTCAAAAAAAATAATACAAGAACAGAGCCGCCCTACTCCTCACCGCTGCGTTTGCTTCTTGTTAAATTTAGCAAACGCTTTGCGGCACTGGGCTGAGCTATATTATCATAATGTTGTCTTATCAGAGCAATGAAATATTTTATTATCGGGAGGGGAACGCGATCCATTTNNAAATGGATCGCGTTCCCCTCCCGATCGATCGAAAAAGAAGTTGTCTGATAAGAAATCTTTATGTTAAATAGCCCCTTCGGGGGTAATACAGAAACAACCGGCCTACGCTTCTATTAGAGCCGCTTTACAGGACGCAGAAAATTATCACCAAATGGATTGCCTTCACTTTCCTCGCTATCGTCATCGCTCTATTGTAAATCTCGTTTTTACACTAATTTAACCCTTCATAAACAGATACCGGAAAATAACGGATACCAGCCCAACAAATAGCAAGAAGGCATATAAAAGATGAATGGGCTGTATTTTTTTCCGCAATGACCTGTAATGAGTATTCATATTTCTTTTCTTTCTGTAAGTCAAACGGCAGGCCAGTGCATTAACAAATACCAAACCATTGATAAACAATAGAATGTCTTATCCTTTTACCGGAAGCATCTTTCTTTTTTAGAATGGTTTTTCAAAATGAACTGGTCAGGCCTCATGCCTTTTATTTATATCCTTATGAGATAACACCGCTTATCTCGCAGAGATAGGACAAAAGAATGACAGCAGTGATTTGATCACTTGCATCAGCTTGTTTTGAGTATATTCGCGACAGACCAACTCATTTTAACTTGAGATATGGATTCAACTTCTACTGTTTCTTTTCATAAGCGCATTTCGGCAGCCGGTGTCCTGATAGCAACGGGTATTGTTTTTGGCGATATCGGCACTTCCCCACTATATACGCTGAATGCGGTGTTCCATGATCGTGTCATTACGGAAGACATAGCTCTCGGGTCTTTATCCGCTATATTCTGGACCTTGTTCTTTCAAACGACGCTTAAATATATTATCATTACTCTCCAGGCGGACAATAAAGGGGAAGGCGGAATATTCTCTTTGTATGCCCTGATACGCAGGTTTTCCGGCCGCTGGCTACTGTTCCCTGCGATGGCCGGAGGCGCCTTCTTAATGGCTGACGGCATTATCACGCCTCCTATTTCGGTGGCTTCGGCCATTGAAGGTCTGCAGGCAATCAATCCCCATATGCAAACGGAAGGGATCGTGATCGTTATATTGATCATCCTGTTCCTATTCCAGCAGTTCGGAACGGAAAAAATCGGTAAGATATTCGGCCCGGTGATGGTCGTATGGTTCACCTTCATTGGCATTTTGGGAGCGATGGCCTTAAAAGACAGTCCGGGGGTACTCAAAGCGCTGAACCCTTACTATGCCTATGACATGTTGCGCCATTCACCAGGGGGATTCTGGCTGCTCGGGAGCATCTTCCTTTGTACTACGGGTGCGGAAGCGCTGTATAGTGATATGGGACATTGCGGCAGGAATAATATCCGGGTAAGCTGGATATACATTAAGATCACACTAATNNATTGCGGGCGAAAGAACATACAGGTGAGCTGGATATTTGTAAAAATTACGCTTTTATTAAACTACCTGGGCCAGGGCGCCTGGGTGCTCATGCAGCCAAAAAATACAAATTTCGTAGGCGTAAATCCATTTTACGCCATGGTGCCCGATCCGCATATATTTATGATCCCCTGCGTGGCCCTGGCAACTCTGGCAACTATAATCGCCAGCCAGGCGCTGATCAGCGGTTGTTTTACCCTCATCAATGAGGCGATACGGCTGGATATCTGGCCGAGACATCGTGTTCTATTTCCTGGCAATATTAAGGGACAGATCTATATTCCTTTCGTCAACTGGTTCCTTATGGCAGGTTGCATCGGAATGGTGCTGTACTTCCGGGAATCTACCCGGATGGAAGCGGCTTTTGGCTTAAGTGTGACGCTGACCATGCTCATGAGCACCGTGCTGATCAATTTCTACCTCCGTGCTAAAAGGGTGCCCTTTTGGGCCGTAGTTGCCATTACCGGCCTTTTTCTCTTTATTGAGCTGTCCTTTTTGACTGCTAATTTCCGGAAGATAAAAGACGGCGGGTGGCTTACCCTCCTTATTGGCAGCTGTCTGTTCGGTATCATGTTCGTGTGGCATAAGGGTCGCAGAATTAAGAATGCGATGATCAGTCTCGTGCCCTGTGATCAATATATCGAATTGCTGAAGCAGCTGAGCGCCGATGCCCATATTCCAAAATATGCGACCAACCTGGTATATCTGACGTCCTCCGGTACTTCGAAAATGATCGAAAAGACAGCTATCGATTCCATCCTGTCCAAATCGCCTAAACGGGCGGATATTTACTGGTTCCTTCATGTCAATGTGCTGGATGAGCCGTATGCGTTGAGATACCATGTCGAGACAATTGTTCCAAACGACATCTATTTTATCACGTTCAATCTGGGATTTCGGATCGAGCCCCGTATGGATTATTATTTCGGCCAGGTGGTCAGGGACATGGTCAAAAATAAGGAAGTGGATGTTTCAGAGAGATACGAGCAAACTTATCAGGAAAGCAGGATCGGCGATTTCCGTTTCCTGATCATGGACCCTTTCCTCTCGTTCGAAAATGATCTGCCGTTCTGGAAGCGATTCCTGATGCGCAGCTATTTTAATTTAAAATATGTGAGTGTCAAAGAGGCCGTGAATTTCGGTCTTGACCGGAGCAATGTGACCATCGAGAAATATCCCGTTGTGGTTGCACCCATGACGCATCCGCCTATTGTCAGGGAGTAAGGTACAAAGCTGTTCGGC
This sequence comes from Chitinophagaceae bacterium, assembly GCA_003151295.1. Lineage (GTDB taxonomy): Bacteria > Bacteroidota > Bacteroidia > Chitinophagales > Chitinophagaceae > Puia. The sequence continues at coordinate 7,363 of PLXD01000345.1, forward strand.
CGGTCAGCCGCCTTTTTTACCAGTGGGTTGCCTTACCTGCACTTCTTTTACGCTGTACGTTAGCTGTTGAGATCCGTCATCAATGATCGCCGATCGGGCTTGGATCAATTGCTGCCCCACCCGAACATCCACATTTGAAAAATTAACGGTAACCTTCAGTGCATCACCGAATACGGTTTGCTGTACCATACGATCATTAAAAAGAACATGAAAGGCCGTCATAGGTAATGTTACGGCTTTCTCGTGCAATCGGCTCCAGATCTTTACATGGTTGATAATCCGCAAGCATTCTGGTTCCAACTTCATCCTTTATTCTCAGGGAACCAAATTCCCAGTGAGCCGTCGTTATCACCGCATCATTATACACAGCAGGTAGAGAGGATTGAAATTCCCTGACAGGAGGATCACCGCGGTCAGCACGAGGAAATAGACGGGATAGATGCGGGCAAATCGATTGGTAAAATAGGTCCGCATCCATCTGCCCGACAAGACTGCATGGTCATAGTATTGATAGGTGATCAGGAAACCGCTCAACACAAAACAAGGTCACCCCCCCAGTAAAAAGTATGCTGCAGCCCGACCAGCCAATTGGGTTTCAGGTTCAGCTGCAGATGATGGGAAAAGACCATAAAAGCCGCGATCGCCCGTCAACGCGGGAAACCGCTCCTTGCCTGATCCCTGATCCAACCTGATCCCTTCGGAAATCTCCATAGCACCCGGTTTTGAAATATTCAAAATACAGGGCCAAATATAGTCCTATCTTCGATCGGCTTCAATCTATTCCGTTTTGCCCAAAGGTTTGCAACCGGTGTTATAAATTTCGAAAATGCTGTTCATATAGTTCCGGTCCTTTTTTATCGCCTTCCTGATCTGGCGATTGCTCTTATCGGCCATCTCCTCGGCTATAGGACAGTCGCTGACCAGTTTCTTGATATTTTCCTGGCTTCCAAACACGACCATGGGGCCGTCTTCTCCCCTTTGCGAATATTGATCCGTTCTTGTGTAAGAGCTCGTATGCGTAAACCCGCCGTGATCCGTGGTGCTGGTCTGGACTTGCGTAAATTGGACATAGACATTTATCTTTCCATGCACAATTCTTTTTATATACGAATTCTTTAGTCTTCCATAAAAAGTTCCGCCTGTCTGGTAGCCCTTCACTTCTGTAATCTTGAATTTCTGATCATCGATCTTTATCTGGTCCTTTACCAATATGCCGGATTTCCAGCCGATCTTCTCCCCATAGACTTTTGTTCCGTCGTTCATCATCAGAAAATTTTTTGTGTCCGCGGGATCTTCCACGTGGTTGTCGTATTTAAAAGCGCCATAGTGAATATTGTTCACCGCGGAAGACAACGCGAAGAAGGGAAAAATAATCAGGCAACAGAATGAGAGAAAATTCCTTTTGTTTTTTTTCATGATATAAGGATTTGGATTGGATAAAAGCTTTTGAAAAAGGTGTTCAATCTCAATGCGACTGAGAAAGCGATAAAATAGGTGATAATATCTTGAATATCTCCGGTGCCGGCTATTTTGTGTTCGTATTGCAGGATTTCGAAACCCACGGACGTGAGAAATACCGCGGCTATCCAGGTGAGATTGATCTCCCGGCCCCAAATGATCAGGATGGCTGAGAGAAAGGCATAAGCCCAAAGACCATCCGGTAAATAATTTCTAACCAGGGAGGGAATGGAAATCGTTCTTCCTGCCAGGTATATAACAATGCCAAGCAGGAGTGGTATTATGATATTAAATAATATATCTGCTCTTTTGCCAAATTTCATTACCCTTCAACGTTAGCAAATGGCATTTATTTTATCAACCCCATCTCGGAAAACGGAATGGCTTTAAATCCAGGCAGTTTTTTAAATACGATAGCCCCTGCTTTTAGATTAAAATCCAGGTTGGATGCATTCACAAAACCAGGGTCGTCCTCTGTAATGAGGTTTTCGTCCTCTACCGGCCCCCATTCTTTCTTGCCATTGTGCAATTGTCCGACATGCACAAAAACATTGTTCCTTATGTCATTATGCTGAGGGATCTCCGGATGATTACCAAAATAGTCAGCCAGCCCGGGGTATGCTTTTGAATAAGGAGGGTTGCGATAGTTTACAGTCCGCAATCGCAAATCGAACAATCCCCCCGGGGCCAGGCTGGATTTGGCCCAGTTGACAAGCCGGTTGTCAAGATGAATGGCCATTTTGGAATCAATAAAGATATTGTTGAATATAGGATTATAGCTTCCTCCTCCCACCATGATCGTTCTCGACCCTGCTTTGTAAAAGACGTTGCCATACAGTTCCGAGCCGCAGGCGCCGTCGTCATAATAGACAGCCATGGTCATTCCAAAATGCCCGATATGCTCAAAAAAATTATACCGGATGATATTGCCGAATTCAGAGGGGTCACGGCCCATATAAATCGCTCCCTGGTCGTCCATAAAATCACAGGCCCCGTTGAATACATTGTATTCAATCAGGTGATCGTTGCCATGCAAATAGATGGCCGTTGCCGGGCAGGGATCGAACTGGCAATGCTGTACCTTATTGCCCACCCCGTCGATATTGATGGGCGATTTATAAGAGTAATCAATCCGGCCGCAGTTGGTGAATTCACAATTGTAAACATAATTCCCCCCGGGGACAAGGGTCAAACGATCCCCTCCACCCAGGCTGATCCCGCCGCAGCCGGTATTTTCGATCCTGCAGCCGACAACCCCGTTGTCGTGGCCGCCTTCCCGGTTGAATACCGTATTCTCATACAATAATTCATACAGACTTCCGATCCGTTCCGATTGCTTTTCGTTGGGATAACCCGGAGCAGCCGGATCAGGGTGAAGATAGGTCTCAGCCGCTTTGCTCCCCTTGCCGATGCATACGGCAACGACGCCCATGTCCCGGATATCGCAGTGTTCGATTTTGTTTGAATTGGTATTTTCCATGTAGATGCCCATCCCCCTGCCTGCCTCAAAACCGATATTCCTGAATTGGATGTCACCGGTTCCCTTCATAGTGACCAGCGCATTTTCCAGCATGGAAACGACGATGGTATCGGATGCAAGCACGGGCTCAAAGGGATAGAAATAAAGTTTGCCTTCCTCATGATCGATAAAATATTCGCCGGGATGATCGATCTCTTCCATCAGGTTGAAAAAGTAGTATCGGTTCCACTCCTTGTCGCCGGAGATGCCATACATATGAGCATCGGCAAAACTGACGGCGCCTGTTGCCGTATCGATATCCTTCACTCGAAGCTGATCGGTGGCCCNNCATCATGTTTTTGGCCTTGATCCAGGCAGCAAGCTTCTCTTTGTCAAAACGGATCTTTCCCGGATGGAATTCATTTCCCGTAAGACCTTTGTCTAAAACATCTCCGGATTTAATCGCTATCCCGCCTGTATCCGGGTACCTGGCCAGGTGATAGGGCCTGCCATTGATAAATAGCTCCATCGCGGCATTCGCATAAGGTCGTCGAAAACCCGATATTTGGTTCGTTCCATAATCCGAAATACCCAATTGCCTAAGGTCTATTTCCCGGATAAAGGGGATAGCTTCTTTCCGGATGATCCTTTGGCCTGCCATTTTTGAGACCGGCTTTACCCGGGAGGGCATGATCCGCTTGCCTCCCGATAAAATGACCTTTTCGCCCGGAAAGGCACTAAAGATCAAAGGCGCCGTTTCGCTGCCCGAGTCCTCTCCCGACAAACAAAACCCTGCGGACAGTTCGTAGATGCCTTTCCGGAGGAATACGATGACGCCCCCGTCGGGCAAACGATTGCCGTTTCCCGCTTTTAATAAACGGATCGCATTTTTTGCTTCCTCGAGGGATCTGAAAGGATTCGTTATTGATCCTTTACTGGCAGAGGGGGTATTTGCAGAGAGGACTTTCGCAGAAGGGGTTTTAGCCGTGCCGCTGCAGGCCACATATAAAAGGGTGGTATCCGCTGCCGCATGAGCAATTAGAAAGGTTAAGAATAGAAAACCGTGGACCAGTAAAATGATCTTCATACTCACTGCCCCTTTGTATCCAGGATGACAGGCGCCCCACCCTTGCCCATAATGATGACTTTTGCGTTCGGGGATTTGGCGATCTCAAGCTGCGCCTTAATCGTCTCATATTGCAATTGCCTGTCGGTCAGGCTTTCATTGATAATATGCTGATAGTCGGCAATACCCTGAGCTTCTACCCGTTTGCGATCGGCTTCCTGACGTTCCTTTTGAAGAACAAACTGCATTTTCTGTGCATCCT
>PLXD01000186.1 GCA_003151295.1 Chitinophagaceae bacterium
CGAGGCTGTTATTCTGTGCCTGAGCCACCATGAACAATCCCCCCAATAACACACTTGTAACGATTGACTTCTTTTTCACGTTTTTTGTTTGCGCAAATATATCAGAAAAGAAAGAGGGTTCGATAAAATATTATCCCAAAGTTTGAAGATGCCGATCAGGCTCCTTTCAGGCTCCGTTCAGGTATTGTTCGAGCTCCATTTCCGTCTTCACCAGTACATCCCTGGGCTTACTGCCCTGGCCGGGCCCGACCACTCCCGCCGCTTCCAACTGGTCCATCAGGCGGCCTGCGCGGTTATAGCCCAGTTTCATCCTGCGCTGGATCAGGGAGGTGGAACCAACCTGGTTTTGCACGATCAGCCGGGCGGCATCCCCGAATAAGGGATCGCGATCAGCCGGATCGAAGTCTTTACCTTCCATTTCTTTCTCGTCTCCGGTATATTCGGGTAGCATGAAAGCCTGCGGGTAGCCTCTTTGCTTGCCGATAAAATCCGTGATCTCCTCTACTTCCGGGGTATCGACAAAAGCACATTGAAGGCGGGTGATCTCCCCGTTATAGGAGATCAGCATATCCCCTTTCCCGATCAGTTGCTCGGCACCCCCGGCATCCAGGATGGTTCTGGAGTCGATTTTGGAAGATACTTTAAATCCTATACGGGCGGGAAAATTCGCCTTGATGGTACCCGTGATGATATTGACGGAGGGACGTTGCGTGGCGATGATCAGGTGAATGCCTACAGCTCTGGCCAACTGGGCCAAACGTGCGATCGGCATCTCCACTTCCTTACCNNTGCCCGCGACCAGCATCAGGTCGGCGAACTCATCCACCACCAGCACGATAAAAGGCAGGTATTGATGCCCTTTCAGGGGACTTAGCCTGCGTTTAATGAATTTCTCATTGTATTCCTTGATATTCCTCGCATTGGCTTCCTTCAGCAGGTCATAGCGGTTATCCATTTCAATACACAAAGCATTCAGGGTATGGATCACCTTTTTAGTATCGGTGATAATGGCTTCTTCTTCCCCGGGTAACTTCGCCAGGAAATGCTTCTCGATAGTACGGTAAATGCTCAGTTCGACTTTCTTGGGATCGACGAGCACGAGCTTCAACTGGGAAGGATGCTTTTTATACAATAGGGAAACGAGTATGGCGTTCAATCCTACCGATTTCCCCTGCCCGGTAGCACCCGCCATCAACAGGTGGGGCATGGCTGCCAGGTCAACGATGAAATTCTCGTTGTCGATCTTTTTACCAAGGGCGATCGGCAGGTGAAAATTACTGTGCTGGAATTTGTCCGAGGACAACAAGGCCTTCATGCTGACGATGGTCTTCTTCACATTAGGCACTTCGATACCGATCGTGCCCTTGCCGGGAATGGGCGTAATAATACGTATCCCAAGTGCGGCCAGGCTTAATGCGATATCGTCCTCCAGGTTCTTGATCCTCGAGATACGTACTCCTGCCGAAGGAACGATTTCATAGAGCGTGACGGTGGGGCCTACCGTTGCGCTGATCTTCTGGATGGCTATATCGTAATTCTTAAGCGTATTGATGATCTGGTTCTTATTGACTTCCAGTTCCGAAGCATCCTGTACGATCTTTTCGCTACCGTGCGACTCCAGCAGGTCCAGGGGCGGATATTTGTAATCGCGTAAATCCAGCGTGGGCTCGTAATCGGCCTGGGGCAATCCCGCTGACCTCGTAAAAGGGTCGCTCTCGTCTTCCTTTCCTTCTTCTCCTTTCAGCCCTGTGACCCCTGCTTTCTTCCCGCCTTGTGGGTTGCCGTCAGGTATATCCAGCTCATTCGGTTCCGGTACCGTCTTAATCTCCAATTCCAAGTCCGGTCCTGTTTTCTTGTTCCCCGAGAGCTTCCCCCGAGCAGGGTCCAGGGGGGCAAGCACCTGGGGAATATCCTCTATGCGTGTCGGAGCCTTTCCCCGATCGTCCTCTGTATCCTTTTCGAAGACCTCAAAATCAATTTCCCCTTCGACAGGCTGCTGGTGACCAGGCGATATGACGACGATGCCTCCCTCTTCTTTCAAAAGATTCCCTCCTCTCCCGTTGCTGAAAGACTCTTCCACAAATAGTTTGGCGCCTCCCTTGCCTTCCCTGGCCCCTTTGCCGGACTTGCCCGCTTCCGCGACCGGAACCGGGACCTCTTCTGCCAGCTTATTCTTTTTAGGAAAGGCAGGCACTTTAAAAACCGGATTGAAACGCCAGATGAAATAAGCCAGGCCGGCTACCAGCAGTAAAGCCGCCGTCCCCAGCCAGCCCAGGAAGCNNAAGTCGTCCCCTTGGTAATAAAAGCCAGTGATACGGAGAAGAATAGAAGTCCTGCCAGCACGTAACGCAGGTTGCGGCCTATTGAAAATATTTTGCGCTTGAATAAGAGATTGGTCCCTACAATGAAGAAGAAAGAACAGAACAGGTAAGAGGCCAGGCCGAAACCCTTGTAGATGAANNGGTCTTCCCGCCAGGTAAACAGGTAAGAAGTAAATGCAATAAAAAGAAACAAAGCAAGAAGCAGGAAGATGGCGCCCGTGATCTTATGGGTACGCTCATCCTTCACAATCTGTTTGACCGTCACCTGGGTTTCTTTTTCAGGTTTCAGCGTAGAAGGATCGGAAGCCTGGCTTTTCTTGGACTTTAATCGGTTTGCCATACGAACAAAGATAATTAACCCAAATTAATTGTAATTNNTCACTTTCATCAAAACTTACCTGTTTAATCCCACCTGTCTCTAATGTCAAACTGCCGTTCTTATACAAAACTGCCTGCGCAAAGGATGCCGGACTATGCGACCGGTCCCTTTCTTACATGCGCCATCGGCATCCTCCTATGCCTCCTTACATTCGTTGCAAAAGCTCAGAATAACCCTGTCAATACACAGAATAATCCTGCAAAGGCACGGAATAATCCTGTAAACGCACTGAATAATAATATTATTTCGGGGAAGATGTCCACAACGACGGATTCTGTACAAAAAGATACCAGTGGTAATATAATGGACCTTGCGAGGGTCCGCTACCTGGGACCCATCAACAAACAAATACGTTTCCTCGCCCTGGCTGCTGAGGCGCTCGGGCAGGATAGCATACCCGGTTTGGACCAGGCTCCGCTATTGTCGGCCGACCTGGTAAGAGGTATATCTCCGGGACTCATTGAAAGGAACCTCTATCTTCAATTTCCGCTCACCAACAGTGCCGATAGCTCCGTGCGCGTCTATTTTTTCCCGGGTNNCCCGGTCTTCCAACCCTGAACGCGATCCCGATAAGAGGACTCCCAATGACCGGCCCTTCGGACACCGGATTTTTGCCCATCACCCTGGGTCCCCGGGAGACAGCCTGGTTCGTTACGCGTATGAAGTTGGCGCGTACGCCAGTAAACAGCATCGTACCGCAGATCGTGGAAAATGATTTCCTGCCTTATTTTAAAAACCGTCTTCAGGCCCGGAGGGCAAATATCTCCTTGCTGACCTACCTGACCTCCGGAATTTTGCTGATGATGATCTTTTACTCGATGGCGGTCTACCTGCAAAGCCTTAACAGTGAATTTCTTTTTTATTCTATCTATGCGGCCCTGATGGGGATCATGTTGTTCCTCGAATCCTATTTATCGGTTTCTACGACCCCCCTGAATTATTTCTTCCAAAGTTGCCTGGATTTTCTCATTCAGGGCGCCTCTATGTTCTTCTACTTTATTTTCATCCGGAAGTTCCTCGACACCCGCCAAAGCCATCCTTTCCTTGAAAAAGTACTGCGCATCAGTCAGGTCGTGCTGCTCATCTGCCTGCTGCTGTATTCCGTTTTCTATTTCTTCACGGACCGTTTCGTGTTACCCTATCTCATTGAGAATATTACCAAACAATTGCTCCTCGTCACGGGAATCATATTTATCGTTTACGGATGGATGAAGAAAGATGACCTGATGAATTACCTGGTAGCGGGGATCATTGTCCTGATCGTGTTTTCGATCCTTTCATTTTTAATGATCGTGACCCATTTCCACCCCGTACAATCTCCCACCAGCATCTTCAACAACTCCCTGATGTATTACGAGGTCGGGCTGGTATTCGAGCTGATCTGTTTCCTGTCGGGACTGGCCTATAAGAACAGAAAGGAGATCATTGAACGGGTTAAGGAAAGGGAAAGGCTGAAACTGGAAAATGAACGGAAAGAACTGGAGAAACAAGTTGCCGTACTGGAAGCACAACAGGAAGAACGAAACCGCATCTCCCGGGATATGCATGATGAACTCGGATCGGGCGTAACGGCTATCCGGTTAATGAGCGAGATCGTAAAAAGCAAGATGAAAGAAAAAACGCTTCCGGAGGTGGATAAGATCTCCAATTCCGCCAACGACCTCCTGAACAAGATGAATACCATCATCTGGACGATGAGCAGCTCGAACGATTCCCTGGAAAACCTGATCAGTTATATACGCGCTTATGCCATGGAGTTTTTCGAGAACACGTTCATCGAATGCCGTTTCAATATACCTCTCTCCATTCCGCCAACGGAGATAAGCGGAGACAAAAGAAGGAATATCTTCCTCTCCGTCAAAGAAGCCCTGAACAATGTACTCAAGCATTCCCAGGGGACCCTCGTACGGATAACGGTCTTACTGGACGACAAGCTAACCATCGAGATCTCCGACAATGGGGTGGGCATCAATATGGAAAAGCTGAGAAAATTCGGTAACGGCCTGAACAACATGAAAAAGAGGATGGCAGGCATCGACGGCGAATTCAGCATCTTCCATGATGAAGGCACCCGGGCCTGTTTCAGCGTGGGATTATAGCGCCGCTGGAATACCGGCGCAATTATACTTTTTATCACTCAGAACGAAGACTTTGCATCCCGCCTTGCGGGATCTCCGCATAATCATTCTTTTACTCACTGCGCAAGGCTTCGACCGGGTTGGCCACCGCTGCCCTGATGGCCTGGAAACTAATGGTCGCGAGGGCAATCACCACGGCCCCCAATCCTGCCAGCAGGAAGACCCACCAACTGACGGGAATACGATACGCATAATCCTGCAACCACCTGGTAACACTCCACCAGGCCAGCGGCCACGCTATCAAGGCGGCGATTAAAACGTACCGGAGGCCATCTCTGGATAGCATACCCACGATATTCTGAACGGAAGCCCCCAGCACTTTGCGGATACCGATTTCCTTGGTTCTCTTCTCGGCGGAATAAGAAGCCAGCCCGAACAATCCGAGACAGGAGATGAAGATCGCCAGACCTGCAAGTATTTCCACGATCTTGCTGACCTGGTTATCCGCGCCATATAACTCGGCAAAATGTTCATCCAGGAACTGATACTCGAAGGGGTGGTCGGGAAAATTCTTCTTCCAGACAGATCCGATAAAAGAAAGAGCAGCCTTCACTTCACTGCCGTTTATTTTAACGGAGATATTGTTCAAACCCCTTTGCTTCTCGTTTATCAGGAACAGGGTTTCAATTTTATAATGCAGTGAGTTGAAATTAAAATCCTTTGCGATGCCCACGATCTTCCCCAGGGAGTCAAATCCGAAATGCGCCCCTATCAGGGAAGAAAGAGGCGCTTTCTGATCCTCCTTCAGCAGTTCCTTTGCAAGGGCTTCATTGACGATATATTCTTTCCCGTTGGCCTGTGGATCCGAAGAGAAATTATTGCCCAGCACCAGGGGAATCTTATAGAGCGTGAGATAGTCATGGTCGACGACCAGGAAGGTAGAAGCCAACTGCCTCAAGGGGCCTTTTTGCGCCCTGAATTCCACGCCGGTCTGGTCTAAATGGGAGCCCAGCAGGTCACGCGAAGCAGTCACGCCCGAGACCAGGGAGCTGCCGGATAGTTCCTGTTTCAACAGGTCGTACTTCCGGTACGTGATGCCGTCCATGGGAATGCTCACTACCTGGTCCCGGCTGAAACCGGGATCCTGCTGACGCATAAAATTCAGTTGCCTGATCGCAAAAATAGTGGCGATCATCAGGAAGATGGCGCTGGAGAATTGTCCCACTACCAGGATATTCCTGACCTGGCCCTTATTCCTGCCCGAGTGCACGGATCCCTTCAACACCTTGGCAGCCTTGAAAGAAGAAAGATAGGCTGCAGGATAAAGACCCGACAAGACCCCTACAATTACCGAACCGCCCAGGACGAGCCAGAGAGACCAACTGGTGCCGAACAGAGGGAATACAAGAGCGCGGTCACTCAACCGGTTGACATAGGGCAGGAACAATTTAACCAATACGATAGCCAACACCGACGCAATTAAAGACAGGACTACAGACTCGCTGATGAATTGCAGAGACAATTGCCAGCGATAAGCCCCGATGGATTTACGGATGCCTACCTCTTTAGCTCTTTCCGCTGATTTTGCAGTGGATAAATTTACAAAATTGATGCAGGCGATCAATAACAGGCCCCCTGCAATGCTGAGTAAGAGCCAGATTTTCCCGGGATCGACCGGGGTGACTTTAATAAATGAGAACCGGGTGTCGGTATGCATATCGCGGATGGGTTCCAGGCCAAACCAATTGGCGGCGCCCCGTCCCTTCCAGCCCTGGTTCCTTGCATTTTCTTCCTCATGGGGATAATATTTGGCCCTGAAAGCGGCAAGCAGCGATGGATCGAACGGCAGCCTGCTTCCGGGTTTTAACCGGACAAAAGTGAGGTAAGGATAAAAACCAAACCAATCGTCTGCACTGTTTTTCCCATAAGAGGTGGTGGCAAAATATTCGAAGCTGCAGAGCATGCTGAATTGAAAGGAGGAATTGGCCGGCGGGTTTTCGGCGATCGCCGTTACGACGAATGGCTCGAACTTATCCTCCTGTTTTACCTGGAGGGTTTGGCCGATGACTTCGGTCTTGCCGAATATCCTCTTTGCCGCATCCTCCGTCAGCACGATACTGTTCAAACTCTTGAGGGCAGTAGCCGGATCTCCGTATTTCAACCGAAAGGAGAAAACAGAGAAAAAAGAAGGATCGGCAAAAGCTATATTCTCTCTCCTTCCTTCATCGCCCGCTTTGATAAAAAATTCATATTGCTGGATATAGCGGGTATAATTCTCGACATCAGGGAAATCCCGTTTCATAGCCGGTCCCAAAGGCATGGGCATGAATATTTTGCCCTTCGCGTCAAGCAGATTATTCCCGTTGGTTGCCATTTTGTCCCAGGCATATATGCGATAAATATTGTCGGCATTTTTATGGAAGCCGTCGTAGTTGAATTCGTTTACGGCATACAGCACGAACAAACTGAAACAGGCAATGCCCAGCGACAAGCCAAAAATGCTGATAAAAGAGAGTACTTTTTGGTTGGCAAGATTCCGCCAGGCTATTTTGAAATAGTTTTTGAACATACCGGTATTTTCAGTTTGGAAACAGCCGCGATTTTCATATCCAAAAAAAGTGCCTGAATTGCATGACACTAATAACCAGTAATTTACATTAAATCCAGCATTTGAACTGTCCACTTCCGTTACAACAGGTGTCCGGGTCAGCGTTTCAAAAGTTCAATTGAAATACTACGTTATCGGGAGACTGTTTTATTGCCATGAAATTCGGGCCATCGATGAAATATGAGCTATTGAGGGTCTTGCCCAATCCGCGGGCAACTACGGAACTATATCGCGTCGGTCGCCTTAGCAGGTTCGTTGAATTTCAGGCTTTGGGCGGAGAAACAGGAAGAACCTGGTACAGCGCCGAGGTGATATGGTTCCGGAACCGAACTGCACCAGAACACCTAATAAAGTCTTACTTGCTACTTACCAAAGTCTTACTTACTATTTAGCACCTATTTTCTTACTTTTGCTCCCCCAAACAAGCAAGCAACCATCCAGGCCAAACATGCAAGCAACCATCCAGGAAATTCGGCAATTATTTGCCACCTATAGTCAGGAGCCGGTAACCGGTATCGAGAAAATTCCTCAGTCCGGAAGCAACAGAAGCTATTTCCGGCTGACCACCGCCGGGCAGTCCTATATTGCCACGTACAATAACAATATAAAGGAAAATCAGACTTTTATCTATTTCAGCAGGCATTTCCGCGGGTCCAACTGCCCGGTACCACAGATCTATTGCGTCAATGAAGCCTGTACGATCTATTTGCAGGAAGATTTTGCGGATACCTCCCTTTTGGGGGAGCTGGAGCAGCATGGACGAAATGAATATGTCTACGGGCTGTTTAAACAGAGCCTGGAAGAACTGGCACACATGCAGATAGCCGGGGACCGTGGACTGGATTACAGCCAGTGCATCACTTCGAGAGAATTCGGGAAACAGGCAATCCTAAGCGATCTGTTGTATTTCAAATACTATTTTTTGGATACCCTGCAGATCCCCTATGACAAAGAAAGGCTGATCGATGATTTTGAAGCGCTGAGCACCTATCTTACCCATGTGGATCATAAGTATTTCATGTTCCGCGATTTTCAGAGCCGGAATATCATGGTCCGTGAAGGCAAAGTCCATTTTATCGATTTCCAGGGCGGCATGAAGGGCGCCCTTCAATATGACGTAGCGTCCATGCTATGGCAGGCCAAAGCGGAATTACCGGACGATTGGAAGAACAACCTGCTGGACTACTATATGGATTGCGTGGAAAAGATCCTGCAGTATAAGATAGACCGTGTCCGTTTTGTAAGCCAGTACAATGGGTATGTGCTGATCCGGCTCCTGCAGGTGCTGGGAGCATACGGCTTCCGCGGGCTGTTCGAACGGAAGGCCCATTTCCTGACCAGCATACCGCTGGCGTTGCGCAATTTAAAATGGTTCTTTCTACACAAGCAGGTCGGAATTGTTTTGCCGGAATTTGAACGTTTACTCGGTTTGATTGTTCTCGATGAGGTGATTGACAGGTTCGAGCCCTTGCGTGCGAACGATGCCACTCCGCTGGTGGTACAAATCAATAGTTTCTCTTATAAAAAGGGGATTCCTGAAGACAACAGCGGAAACGGCGGAGGCTTTGTATTTGATTGCAGGAGCATTCTCAATCCCGGCCGGATGGATGAATTCAAACCTCATACCGGGCGTGATAAAGGGGTAAAGGATTTCCTGGAGCAGCAAACATTGATGCCGGTATTCATGAATAGCGTGTATTCGATCATAGACATAGCCGTGGAAGATTATATTCGCAGGGATTTCGAAAGCCTCTCCATTAGTTTCGGCTGCACCGGCGGACAGCACAGGAGCGTATATGCGGCTGATGCGCTGGTCAGGCATCTCAGAAACAAGTTCAGCGTAAAGATCGATCTGTATCACCGGGAACAGGAAGCAAAGAATTGGGTTAACGGGTAACGTGAAAACGGTCACGAAGACCTACCGGAAAAACAGCATCACATGTACTACCTCATTTACGGAATCCTTTATACGATCTCCTTATTGCCCATCCGTCTATTGTATATATTCTCAGATGGGCTCTCCCTCCTGCTGTATCATATCATCCGGTACCGGCGGCAGGTGGTCATGAATAACCTCCTCATCGCATTCCCGGAGAAAACACAAAAACAGCGCATAGCCATTGCGAAAAGATTCTATCGCAACTTCGTGGATAATTTTATAGAAACGATCAAACTGCTATCCGCCGACCGGTCCTATATTACCAGCCATTTCATCATCGACAACCCGGATTTGCTGGAATCTTTCTACCGGAGCGGTCGCAAATGCCAACTGCACCTGGGGCATCTCTTCAACTGGGAAATCGCGGATGTCGCCATGCCGATCTATACTGACTATGCTTTCCTGGTCGTGTACATGCCCCTTGAGAACAAGGCGTTCGACCGTGTCTTTCGGAAGCTCCGGTCGCGCACTGGAACTATTTTGTTGCCCGCCACAGATATGCGCAGGGCCATACTCCCTTATCGGAATGAGCAATACCTCCTGACCCTGGTAGCCGATCAGGCGCCCGCCGGGATCGACCAGGCCTATTGGCTCGATTTCTTTGGCCGTCCCACCCCTTTTGTCCGGTCGCCGGAACGCGGAGCCCGCATAGCCAATATACCGGTCCTGTTCGTGAATATGTACAAGACCCGCCGCGGCTATTACCGGGCACACCTGGAATTGGGCGCCGAAAATCCCGCAGAGTTACCCGAAGGCGAACTTACCCGTCTTTACGCAAGCTACCTCGAACGGACCATCCGCCAGGAACCCACAATGTGGCTTTGGAGCCATAACAGGTGGAAAAAACAATGGAGCCAGAAATACGAGAAGAACTGGATCGGACAACAAGACCCTCTTCCCCGGTCGGTTAGCGGATATAATAATAAGTAATCGGAATTAACAATCCGGATTCTCCCTCTTTATTATCTTTACTCAAAACCATCATTTAAAACAAGCATGCCCCGGCATGGAAAATCCTTTATTGCATGTACTATCTTCTTTATAGTATTCTTTACCTGTTCTCTCTTCTGCCCATGCGTGTTCTCTATATGATATCGGATTTCATCTATTTCCTTTTGTATTATGTTTTCGGCTATCGCAAGGAGGCGGTCATGAATAATCTGCGCATCGCCTTCCCCGAAAAAAGCGAGGCGGAACGCATCAGGATCGCAAAGAAATTCTACCTCAACTTCGTCGATGCCTTCATCGAAGTGGTCAAGCTCATTTCCGCCAACGATGCGTTTTTGCAAAAAAGATTTACCTGCG
>PLXD01000157.1 GCA_003151295.1 Chitinophagaceae bacterium
GTCCTTTTGCTGAATGATTCTATCCGCCGGTTAGCCGCGAAATATAAAGACGCCAAAGACGCCCTCTACCTGGGACGCGGCTATAACTTCCCCGTAGCCCTCGAAGGCGCCCTGAAGATGAAAGAGATCTCCTATATCCACGCGGAAGGATATCCAGCAGCGGAAATGAAACATGGACCGATAGCCCTGGTCGACGAGACCCTTCCTGTCGTATTCGTCGCTACGAAAGACTCCTGCTATGAGAAGATCATCAGCAATATACAGGAGATCAAGGCCAGAAAGGGACTGGTGATCGCCTTGATCACCGAAGGCGATCAAACGATTTTCAATATGGCCGATGACAGCATTGCCGTCCCGGAAGCTGATGAACTCATCGCACCCATGCTGAACACCATCCCCCTTCAATTATTGGCCTATCATATCGGTGTCGCTAAAGGTTGCGATGTGGACAAGCCCAGGAACCTTGCCAAAAGCGTAACGGTAGAATAAAGCCTCTCATCGGATCGTCCAATCTAAATACCTTATACATGAACGAGATCAGAAAAAGCCCTGTCGATTCCCTGGGATACCATTTCATCGAACCCGGATATCTTCCAAAAGGAAAAGACGAATACTATCTGCGGAACCTGCAACGGGCCCGGCATAACGATCAGAACGTCAGCTATCGCCAGCTTACCGCCTATGAAATAGAAGTATTGGTCCATAACCGGAATACATCGGCCAACTGGAATCATCTGCTCGTATCCGATGCCTTTGCCCCCGAACTGGTACAGAACTGCAAGTTCTTCGGGCTGGTGCGTATTGGCAAACTTGAGCCCTATTACCTGGAATTCCATAACCTCCGCAGGCCCGTCGGCCTCTACAATAGCACCATCATCAGCTGCGACCTGGGTGATAACCTCGTCGTGGACAATGTCAATTATCTCTCCCATTATATCATCGGAAACGATGTGATGATCGTCAATATCAACGAGCTCGCCACCACCGATAATGCCAAATTCGGTAACGGCATCCTGAAACAGGGCGAACCGGAGTCCCGGCGTATCTACCTGGAAATATGCAATGAGAACGGAGGTCGTAGAGTCATTCCTTTCGACGGCATGCTGGCCGGAGATGCCTGGCTCTGGAGCCGTTTCCGGGACGACGCTCCTCTGCAGGAGAAGTTCCTTACATTCACGGAGAAGAAATTCGACAACCGCAGGGGATACTATGGGAGGATCGGGGACCGCGCGGTCATAAAGAACTGTAAGATCATTAAAGATACCCTGATCGGCAGCGATGCCTACCTGAAAGGTGCCAATAAGTTGAAGAATCTTACCATCAACTCATCCCCCGATGCCAAATCGCAGATCGGGGAAGGCTGTGAACTTGTAAATGGGATCATAGGATATGGGTGCAGGATCTTCTACGGCGCAAAGGCAGTCCGCTTCGTCATGGCTTCCCATTCCCAATTGAAATACGGCGCCCGGTTGATCAACTCCTACCTCGGAGACAACTCTACGATCTCCTGTTGCGAAGTCCTGAACTCACTCATTTTCCCGGCGCATGAGCAACATCATAATAATTCTTTCCTCTGCGCCGCCCTCATCATGGGGCAGAGCAATATTGCAGCCGGCGCCACCATCGGCTCCAATCATAATTCCAGGAGCCCCGACGGGGAAATGTTAGCCGGCCGCGGCTTCTGGCCGGGACTCTGTGTCAGCCTCAAACACAATTCCCGGTTTGCCTGTTTCACGATCCTGGCGAAAGGAGATTATCCCTCGGAATTAAATATTCCCATTCCTTTCTGCCTCGTTAGTAACGACGTTAGCAAAGACGAACTGGTCGTCATGCCCGCTTATTGGTTCCTGCATAATATGTATGCCCTGGCCCGTAATGCCTGGAAATACAGGGACCGGGATAAAAGGACGGATAAAAACCAATTGCTGGAGACCGATTTCCTGGCGCCGGACACCCTTAACGAAATGATCGCCTCACTGACCCTTTTCGAACGTTTCACCGGCAAGGCCTGGTTGCTACAACAGGGGGAAAAAAAGCAACTGGGGAAAAGCGAAGTTGAGATCCTTGCCATTGGGAAAAAGCTGCTGCAAGGACCCCAGGCAAGCGTTGACGCATTGGAAATATTGGCTGACGGGTTTGAGAACGATCCACGAAAGACCAGGCTGACCAAGGTCCACCAGGCCTACCACCTCTTCAGGGAACTCATCGCCTATTATACCGTGACCCTTTTGAAAACGGAACTTTATACCCGACCCCGCAAAAGCTATGAGGAATTCCGGGAGACGCTTCCCGCCAGGTCATCCCTCACCGCCTGGAGGAATATCGGCGGCCAGCTCATCCGGGAAACAGCCTTACAAAAACTGATCCTCCATATTCATAACGGGAAGGTCCGGAGCTGGGACTCCGTACACCAGTTTTATTCCGTACAAGGCGGACAATACACGGCCGACAAACTCTCCCATGCCCTGGCCGCTCTCCGGGAAGTGCATGGCATCAACCTCAAAAAGGCAGGAAAAGCCCAATTCGGGGATCTGCTCAGGAAAAGTATCCGCACCCGGGAATGGATGGTAGAAAGCATTTATAAATCCCGGGAAAAGGATTATCGGAATCCCTTCCGCCAGATGACCTATACCGGGCTCAAAGAAATGGACACCGTCGTGGGAGCCCTCAGGGATAATAGCTTTATCAGGCAGGAAAAAGAAGCCTGCAAGTCTTATAAACAGGAGATGGAAGGTATACTCAGGAAATGGAAGATCGGCAGAAATCCTGAAGAAGCGACTCATCAGGGCTAGAATCGAAAATAATAAGAACCTCGCATAAAAAACCCTCCGGTTTACCGGAGGGTCAGTTTCTTGCAAGAAGTAATATGCTAAAAAAAGAATTACTTCTTCATCTTCGACTTAATGCTATCAGCAGCGGCGCTCATTTTTGCTTTAGCAGTATCCATTACGGCTGTAGCGGTAGAATCCATTTTCTTAGTAGCAGTATCTACCATGGCTTTTACTGAATCGGCAGTGGCTTTAGCAGCTGAGTCGGCAGAACCGGAAGGTTCGGTGCTGTTGTTGCAGGCAGTCATTGCGCCGGCTACAGCTAGAATAACAAATAATTTTTTCATGGAAATTTCTTTTAAGTATGTTGGTTGCGTGCAAAAGTAATCCGTTTTTTTAGATATGCAAATTTTTTTGCACACTTCCTTTGCTTACCCGGACGTTCATAATTAAGCTACTCCCAGTTGGCAATACCCCGTTGCCTGGCTGATCCTTTCTTGCCAATCCTTCCTTAACGAGTTATTTCTTCCGGAAAAATAATCGCACCGGCACCCCGATGAAATTAAAGTTTGACCGCAATTGATTTTCCAGGTAATTTTTATAAGGCTGTTTGACTTCGTCCGGATGATTACAGAAAAATGCAAAAGAAGGCACATGCGTGGGGAGCTGTGTGATATATTTGATCTTTAGGGTATGGCCCCTCACCACAGGCGCATGGTAGGATTCCACGGCCTTAAGCATCACCTCGTTCAATTGGGAGGTAGTCACCTTACGCTGCTTGTTCTCGTAGACTTCCAGCGCCAGTTCGATCGCCTTGAACAGGCGGGTCTTTTCCGTAACGGAAATAAAGAGGATGGGAACATCCGTAAAAGGGGCCAGCCTGTTCTTCAAATCCTTCTCATATTCCTTGGCCGTATTCGTCTCTTTTGGCACCAGGTCCCATTTATTCACAAGTACCACGATACCCTTCCCTTTTTTTATAGCCAGGCTGAAAATATTAAGGTCCTGGGCCGTAATTCCCTTGGAAGCATCGAGGACCAGCAAGCAAACATCGGCTTCATCCATAGCCCGGATAGCCCGGATCACGGAATAAAATTCGAGGTCTTCATGCACCTTGGTCTTGCGGCGTATACCCGCCGTATCGATCAGTATAAAGTCCTTTTGAAATAGATTATAATGAGTATGGATGGTATCCCGGGTCGTGCCGGCAATATCGCTTACAATCGTCCTTTCCTGCCCGATCAAAGCATTCAGCAGGGAAGATTTTCCCACATTGGGCTGGCCGATAATGGCAAATTTAGGAATGACTGTATCCTCGGTTTCCGGGATATCGTCTGCGATCAGGGCCGTGATCGCATCGAGCAACTCGCCCGTACCGCTACCCGACATGGAAGACAGGAAGAAAATATTTTCGAATCCAAGGCTATAAAATTCGGTAGCATCCAACAGCCTCTCACTGTTGTCTACTTTGTTCACTACCAGGAAGACGGGTTTGGTCGACCGCCGCAATACATGGGCC
Source organism: Chitinophagaceae bacterium (assembly GCA_003151295.1). Lineage (GTDB taxonomy): Bacteria > Bacteroidota > Bacteroidia > Chitinophagales > Chitinophagaceae > Puia. The sequence goes on from PLXD01000157.1 coordinate 4,288, forward strand.
ATGGCCTCGTCGAGGGTGGTGATGCCTGTAACTGTATCCACCATAAACACGAGGGCATTGGCCTCCTCCAGGGCGATCAGCACCTGTTTTTTGATCTCTATCTCAAACACATCGTCGCTGTCCGGCACAAAACCGCCGGTATCGATCAGGTTAAAATTCTTGCCATTCCAGTCGGCGACCCCATATTGGCGGTCCCGGGTCACGCCGCTCTCATCGTCCACGATGGCTTTCCGCTGTTCCAGCAAACGGTTAAAAAATGTGCTCTTGCCGACATTGGGCCTGCCCACAATGGCTACTGTATATCCGCTCATAATTCTTTTTTAATACCCGTATTCCTTCAAATACAATTCATTATCGCGCCATTTCGGCCTCACCTTCACAAACAGTTCCAGGAACACCTTCCGGCTAACGAATTCTTCTATATCCTTCCTGGCATCCGTTCCCAGTTTCCGGATCATCTTGCCGCCTTCTCCGAGAATAATTCCTTTCTGGGTCTCCCGCTGTACCATGATATCCGCCCTGATCTTGATCAGGGTCGTCTTTTCGGTGAACTCCTGAACGAGAACCGTGGCATGGTAAGGGATCTCATCGCCATACAATAAAAAGATCTTTTCGCGGATCATCTCCCCTACGAAGAACTTTGTGGGCAGATCCGTCAGGTCGTCTCCGTCATAAAAGGGCTCTCCCTCGGGCAGTCGCTCCAAAACAGCCTCCAACAGACCGGTGATATTCTTTTTCCGCAATGCGGAAACAGCAATGATCTTCCCGCAATAGGGCTTGTTTTCAAAATAAGTGACAGCCTGACCGATCTTTTCGGCAGATGCCTCATCCGTCTTGTTGAGCACGAGGATCGTCGGGGATTTCAGCCGCAACGCCGTAAAAATCCGGTCATTTTCATCCAGGTCATCATTTACATCTACCAGCAGCAGGGCCAGATCCGCGTCCTCCAGGGAATTTCTTACCGCCTGCATCATCTTTTCATGCAATTTATACCTGGGCTCGATAATACCCGGCGTATCGGAAAAAATGACCTGGTAATTCTTTTCGGTCAGGATGCCCTTGATCCGATGCCGGGTTGTCTGCACCTTGGGGGAGACGATCGCCAGCTTCTCACCCATCAGGGCGTTCAGCAAAGTACTCTTACCGGCGTTCGGTTTCCAAATATGCTTACAAATCCGACTTTCATTCGTTATTAATGTCTTTTACTTCGAACCAAAATGTCTTTTCAGTGGCCTCAGTGATCCCGCTTTGTCGGGATTCAATGGTCGAATGCTGAACTTCGTCGGTAACTTTGTTCTGAACACCGTTCAGAACTCGTTCGCTCGAGCTTCATAAAAGCTTCGTCCCTCGCTTTTACTCGCTCCTAACCTTCGCTTCGCTCGGTTACACTTTTGCTCGATAGCCTTCGGCTCGTGTCATTAAAGAATCTCCCCGCAAAGGTATAAAAAATAAAAACAGGCCCTTGTGAGGCCTGCTAGTTGCGAAGGCAGGGATCGAACCTGCGACNNGCCCGACGAGCTACCGCTGCTCTACTTCGCGATTTGGACGGCAAATGTACCGTGAATTATCTTCTGCACCAAAAAAATGATTTTCACAAACAATAATTTATGCAACTAAGGCAGCCATCCCTGGCTGCCTTACTGAAATTTCTTTCTATTTTAATGTTCAACTCTTTTTTGATACGCTGCTGGCACCGCTGATATGTGAATCCCTGATCACCCCATCGCCTTTATAAGATACGCTGCTGGCACCGCTGGCATGCGCGTTCAGCTCCTTATTTACTGTGATCCGGACATCGGAGGCGCCGCTGACATTGACGCTGCAGCTCTCTGTCGCCAGGTCATACCCCTTTACATCGCTGGCGCCGCTGGCCCTGATTGTCGTCAGGTTTGCCACGCTGCCAGTGATCACAATATCGGAAGCTCCGCTTTGGGAAATCTGCAAGTCATTTAACCGGACTGCCCCCTTAAAATCGCTCGCGCCTGAAAGATTCAGATCGAACTTACTGCCCGAAAGAACTCCCTCTACAAACACATCGCTGGCGCCCGAAGCACTCAATCTATCCAGCGCGGTAAAAGACACATAGGCCCTCAATTTCTTATTCCCGCTGTTCCAGGATTTCCAGCCCTCATTATCAAAACTGATCCGCAGAACCCCGTCAATCACTTCGGTGCGGATCCGATCACGGTACGCCGTATCCTGGGCGCTGACGGCCACGGCCTCGGTCCCGCTCTGGCTCAGGTAGAGGTCGATGGCATTGGAAACAGCTATCGCATGAAACCCCTTGACGGACCTGATGACCGCATTCGGATCATTGATGATCGTCTTTTGCGCCGATAAGATACCCGCCCATACAATAAAAGCCGTTAAAAAGACCGTTCGCTTCATGCTTTGAATTTTATTTTCTCCGGTGGCGGCCCTGATCATTTATCTTTTCGAAACCATTCCGCCGGTCCCCGTTTTTATTGCCATGATCACACCCGTCCCCTGGTAGGTGACGGAACCGCCGCTATGAGCGGAGGCTGTCAGTTCCTTCAGGACATTGATATCCATAAGACCCCCGCTGTTGGCCTTTGCCTCGCACTGGTCAGCCTGCAGATCGGCACCATGAAAAATGCCGCCACTGGTGGCAGTGGCCCAGAGGCTAACCGTTTTGCCCGAAATAGTCGACTGCGAACCGCTGCTTTGATCGACCTCCAGCTTTGTAACCTGCACTTTCCCCGAAAAACTGGCCCCGCTCGAAAAATTAAGGGACAGCATTTCAGACCGGACCGTGCCATCTACTTCCACCTCGGCACCCGAAGAGGCGCTTAATGCATCCAGCGACTTACAGGATACATAGACCTTCAGGTTCTGGCCTGAAGTATTCCAATGGCTCATATTCTGGTAGTCATAATAGATCTTAAGCACGCCGTTCTCCACTTCCGTTTTGATGCGTTCCCGGTAAGCCGGCTGGGAAGCACTCACGGCCACCGCCTCCTCATTGCCCTGAGTAAGATATAAATGAATCCCGGTAGAAACATGGACAGCATGAAAATTGCTCACCTGCCGTGTTTGGGCGTTATTGTCATGAATCACTTTATCCTGGGCCATGGAAGCCGACAGGATCAGGCAACCCACCATCGCTGAAAAAATTGTCTTTATCATGTAAATCTATTTAAATACTGTCTTAAATATTATCCTTCTTTATGAATGCCGCTGCCACCGCTCGTACTCACCGATTTTACCACACCCGCCCCCTTGTAATAGACACCGCTGCCACCACTGGCAATGGCTGAAAACTCCTTATTCACCGTAACATGAATTTCACCGCCGCCGCTGGCGCTAAAATGTCCGATATCCGTCACCAGGTCATATCCTTTAAAATTGCTTCCGCCGCTCGACTCAATGTTCAGATCTTTTACCATACCCGTAATATACACATTTGAGCCGCCGGACTGGTTGATGGAAAGGTCGGAAACATCCATCTTCCCTCGTAAGTGGCCGCCGCCGGAAAGCCTGACATCCAGCCGATCCCCCTTCAGGATGTCCTGCACAAAGACATTCGACCCTCCCGAAGCCTCGATGGCATCCAACTGCTTAAAACTGACATACGCCGTCATCTTCTTATTGGTATTCCATCTCCCGTCCCTGTTGTCCAGGTATATCTTCAGGACCCCATTCTCGACATCTGCACGGATATGATCCCTCACCGAAATATCGGAAGTACTTATGGCAACCGACTCTTCATTCCCCGGGCTCAGGTAAAGCTCCATGCCACCGGATACCTCGATAGCATGAAATCCCTTCGCATCGCGGGTCACGGCATTTTTATCCTGGCTCGCTGTATGATCCTGTGAAAAAGACAGGAAGCCGGAGATCATGAAAAAGGAAAGCAGTATGATTTTTTGCATATACAAATGATTTTATAAAAACACCCGGTAAAACAAATAATGTTGCATGGACCGCAGAATCACAGCCGGTCTTTATCTGAGACGGCCGGAGGGGTTCAAAAGTTACAATCCGCCCGGAAAAATTTATAGCTTTTGAAAGTGAGGGCCTGAAAAGCCCTCCCGTCTCCCTATCTTTGCAGCATTCCTGCCGGCTGATAGCAGCAGGGAACGTTTTACAGATTCCTCGGGGTGCTTTTCCGCAATACGCGGGACGGCTGAGATGATACCCGTAGAACCTGATCAGGGTAATGCCTGCGCAGGGAAGGTTGAGTGCCGCCAGTGGCCAATCTAATCTCCTTTTATCGCAGCATTTCCCAAATCAATTTTTCAACATTAAACCATCAAGGAACATGAAAAAATTGTTTTGGGCGATGTGCTTTTCACTCAGTGCTTATCTGAGTCATGCACAAGCCATTTTACAGGGAACGATAACCGATTCCGCAACCAGGGAGCCCCTGGCGGGCGTATCCCTCCGTCTAAGCAAGAACAGGGGAACCTCATCCGACGAAGCCGGAAACTTTCGTCTGAAAACGATCAAGGCCGGTGATTATACCCTTACCGTCAGCGAGGTAGGATACAAGACGCAATCCATGACCGTACACTTTTCCGAAGAGGGCACAAAACAAGAGGGCACAAAAATGGACATCGCATTGTCCAAAGTGGATCTGTTTCTTTTGCCTATAGAGGTCAAAGGCGTCAGGGCCGGTGATAAATCCCCTTTCAGCGCGACAAACCTGAATGCAAAGCAAATGGAAAAGGACAATGTCGGACAGGATATTCCTTACCTTTTGGACCAGACCCCTTCTACGGTCATCAACTCCAATTCGGGGAACGGCGTCGGCTATACGGGCATAACTATCCGTGGAGTGGACCAAACCCGGATCAATGTCACCCTGAACGGAATCCCCATGAATGATGCCGAGGACCAGGGAGTATATTTTGTGGACCTTCCGGACCTGGCCAGTTCCATCAGCACCATTCAGGTGCAACGCGGGATAGGAACATCTACCAATGGATCCGGAGCTTTCGGTGCATCGATCAATATCAGCACCAACGAATTCAATGACAAGTCCTACGCCGAGATCAACAACAGCGGCGGCTCTTACAATACCTTAAAAAGCACGGTGAAAGTCGGCTCAGGATTGATCGACGATCATTTTACCCTCGACGCCCGATTGTCCTATACCAGCAGCCTTGGCTATGTGGACCGGGGTTCCAGTAATCTCAAATCCCTTTATCTTTCCGGAGCTTACCTGACAAAAAAATCAGCTCTGCGTTTCAACTTCATCTCGGGGGTCGAAAAAACCTACCAGACCTGGGACGGAGTGCCTGAAGCCAAATTATCCGGCAGCGCTTCCAGACTTCAAACCTATTACGACCAGAATATAGGCTCTTCCTTCTTTATGCCGCAAGATTCCGTCAATCTCTTTAAGTCCAATCCCCGGAAGTACAATTATTTCACATATCCCAACCAAACGGATAATTACCAGCAGGATTATTACCAGTTGTTCTACAACCATAACATCAACATGCACTGGGACCTCAACACGGGGGCATTTATGACCAGGGGATTCGGCTACTACGTGGAGTACTCTCCCCAGCAGTCTTACTCCGGTTATGGATTACCCGATCCGGTATATAACGGGGATACCATCGCCAACACGAACCTCATACGGCAACTATGGCTGAACAATTGGTTCTATGGAGGCATAACGTCCCTCCAATATCACTCGGCCAAGGACCAGGTCATTTTCGGAGGAGGCTGGGACCGTTATGACGGAGAGCACTATGGGATCGTCACCTGGGCACAGACGGGATTCCCCAACGACTACCAGTACTACTATGATGTGGCGCACAAGACGGACTGGAACGTTTATGCCAAATGGGAACACCGCTTCAGCAGGTCCTGGAGCTCCTTCATAGACGTGCAGAACAGGGCAATCGGATATAATCTCAATGGTTTTGACGACAATCCTACCCTATACGTCCATAAGGCTTTTGATTTCCTGAATCCCAAGGCCGGCATCAGTTATACGGGGACACACGGATGGAACGGATATCTTTCCGTCAGTGCTGCCGGGCATGAACCCAACAGGGGTGATTTCGAAGCCAACGAACAGCAACAACCCAAGGCGGAACACCTGGTGGACTTTGAAGCGAACATAGGAAGGAAAAACACCCTATTCAACTGGAACGCCACCGCTTATTACATGGATTACCGGGACCAATTGGTATTGACAGGGAAGATTAATAACGTCGGAGAATATACGCGGACCAATATTCCAGTCAGTTATCGCGCCGGGTTGGAATTACAGGGCGCCTTAAAGCCTTTAAAATGGTTTGACGTCACGGCCAATTTAACCCTGAGTGAGAACAAGATTGCCAACTTCACCGAATACCTCGATGATTATGACAATGGCGGACAGCAGGTAAACCGATATCATTCCACAGACATCGCCCTTTCTCCGAATGTGATTGGCGCTGCCAGCCTGGACTTTATACCCGCGAAATCCCTGACTGTAAGCCTGATCAGCAAGTATGTCAGCCGGCAATACCTGGACAATACCTCCCACTTGGACCGAAGCCTGAACCCTTACTTCTATGAGA
>PLXD01000460.1 GCA_003151295.1 Chitinophagaceae bacterium
CGCTGGTATAAATACCAAGGAATACGGTGCTACGTAACAGGATCCAAAGAAATCCCTGCTGCGAAGAGAATAGGTAGTGGCAGACAAAATAACCTGCCAACGCCAACAATAATGTATACAGGGATTTGGCCGTAAAAGGCTGCATCCTGAATTTCCGGTATAGAAAGAGGAATCGGATGCCGTTAAAAATGGAGAACGTGATCAGATCGGCAATCGCCGGCCCGGTGACTCCCAGTTTTTTAGCTAAAATATAGTTTAAGGGAAGCGTAAGAAGGATCAGGATGATACCACAGAAAAAATCGAATCGCCAGAAAGTAGAGGTGCCAATGATCTGGGAATTTAACCCAGTACCCATATCGACGATGCGCCACATCCCGATGAACAGGAAGACATTTTGAGCGTTCAGGTAAGCAGGTCTTAAATGGAAAGTCGATACGCCATCCTTAAAATTGATCCAGATCAGGACGAACATGCCTGCCGAAAAGATCAGCTGGTTGATGGACGAGCGATGATAGATACGGTTGATCTTCGAATAATTTTTATCCTTCCATGCCTGGGACAAAGGAGCCATCGATGCCGAAACGACTGCCCGCTGCGGTGCCTGGATCAGGCTGGCAATATTCAGGGCCAGCCCATATATCCCGGCAAAGGCCAGTCCATCGTGAATTACTGCCGAAATGACAAGCACCGAAAAAAATTGGGAGACGTTGAACACGAGACCTCCGCTCCACACCAGGAAGGCCAGCGATAAGATCTTTGAAAGGAATTTTTTCGTTACCCGGCTGGGAGAAAAATCGAAATGCAATTTCCCTGTACCGATGAGATTGATTAATAAGATCAGGGCGATCAGGATATATGTGAAAGAATAGATCTTAATGAACGCATCGAAACTGGTCAGCAGCCCGGTGAACGTAAGCAGGATCAGGGTCAGCGTGAGCAGGCGGAATTGTATTTCCTTGAGAAAGTTCGTCAGGATCGATTTTTTCTGTTGCCAGGCGTAAGATTCAAGGAGAGAGAAAAACGTCAGGCCGAACCCGAAGGGAAATATCCAGTAATAATACTTTACCAGTTCTGCTGAATGCTCGCCGAACTTCTGTATCACGAAATCCTTAAAGATCAGACCGGCTGCTATGACGAGGAGAAAACCTATGCCACAGACGAGAAGGGCCCAACTCATCATATCATTCTTTTTCGGCGGCAGGTTGTCGTTGTAATAAGGATGAAATTTAAAGATATATGCCTGCGTTCCCAGGTTGGCAAAGGAGTACATAATAGAGGCTATGGCAGTGAACATCACTGTAAGCCCGTATTGTTCCATTGTAAAGCCACCCTTCTCCCTCGTGAAGAGGAAGATGTTCAGGAACCCCAACGCAAAGCCAAAATACACAATGCCCGATGAAATAATGCTTTGCCGCCTGATAGTGCTCATTGGGTAAAATTAATCCAGTTTTTTGTCAATCCGTTTTTTTCACGTTGATATAAAAGTTCGGGTCGACGGAGAATTCAGGGTGCTTTCCCGTGTACCAGCTTGCCGATTTCCAATCTTCTCCGGGGTTGATCCATCGTCCCTTCCCGAAATGGATCTTTACCGGCATATCGAAACCTTTTACACAATTCGTCCACCGGTAAGACAGTTTACTGCCTTCGATTTTATATTCGAGAACAGGGACCTCCGTCGTGCGCAGGTATTGGTCGAAGACTTTCGAAAAGTCCCGATTTGAATGCTGGCTGATGTATTGTTCGATCTGCGCCGTTTCGATGGTCTTGTGATAGAAAGTATGATTCAATCCTCTAAGTATCTGCCTGAACAGCGAGTCGTCATCGATGATCTGGCGAATGATATGGATCATGCTGCTTGCTTTATAATAGGCATCCTGTGTGCCATCGTAATTTACGCCGTAAGGACCGATGACGGGTTCATCGTTCAGGATATGCTTGCGCAGGCCATGATTATAAGCATTGCCCGCATTCCTGCCGAAATAATATTCGGTGAACAGGGTCTCGCTATAGGTGGTAAATCCTTCATGCACCCACCAATCCGCCAGGTCCCCGGCAGTAATACTATTGGCAAACCATTCATGGCCGCTCTCATGCACAATAATGAAATCCCATTTGTTGCCCCACCCGGTTCCGGACTGATCCCTTTTCAGGTAACCGTTCTGATACCCGTTGCCATAGGCGATGGCGCTTTGGTTCTCCATGCCGACATAGGGCGCATCCACTATCTTATACCCGTCTTCATAAAAAGGGTAGGAGCCGAACCAATGTTCAAAACACCGTAGCATTCTTTGCACTTCCGGCTGCATGTGCGCCTTAGCTTTATCCTGGTTATAATCGAGCACCCAGTAGTCGACGTCCAGCAAACCCTTCTCGCCGGGAAAATGATCGGCTATATCTACGTATTTACCGATATATGGAAGCAGGCAATAATTGTTAATAGGGTTAACGACAGACCAGGTATAAGTGGCGGTGCCATCGCTATTGTTCTTTTTTTCCCGCAGCCTGCCATTGGCCACCGCTACAAGGGTGTCGGCCACGGTAACGCTGAGAGAGGCGCCGCTATCCGGTTCGTCACCCTGATAGTCCTTGCAGGGATACCAGACACTGGCGCCTATTCCCTGGCAGGTAACGGTCATCCAGGGACGGCCCAACTGGTCACGGGTCCATATCCAACCTCCATCCCAGGGAGGCTTAACGGCTTCCCTGGGATGACCTTCGAACTGCACGGTAAGGGTCTCCGTTTCGCCTTTTAACAGCTCTTCGGGGAACTCGACAATAAACACATTCCCCGTTCTCTTAAATTTCAGGGGTAGCTCCCGCCAGATAGCGGATTGTATCTGCATGGGCTCCTGCAGATCGATCTGCATAAAACATCCCGGATGCAGAACTTTGAACCCGATCTGGTTGGCGCCGCTGATAAATTTTTTCTCATAATCCGGGACCAGGCTGATATCGTAGCGGATCACATCCCACCAGGCACGTTCAGGGGTCACCGACCCGCGAAGGGTATCTGCATGGGTAAATACTTTTACAGGAGCTGCCTGTTGTGCCCGTGATGTATTAAAAAGGTAGCAGGAAAATACGACGACCAGCGCGCTTATTCGGTACATTTGTAGGATTTAATGTTACTTACGGGCAGATGAAGATAAAAAAACATTTACCATTTAAAATCCTAAAATATATTATCGGCTTTACAGGTGGCTACAAGCTACAAGCTGCAAGCTGCAAGCCAGATATAATTAATTCTCTTAGAAGATTTTGCAAAACTTATTTATATTCAACTTGTAGTTTGCAGCTTGTGGCTTGCAGCTATTTTCTCACCGCCTGCCATTCCTCCCTGCCCCCGGACAAAAAGGTCTTTTATTACAATGAGTATGCAGGCATAGCCACCCTGGACCCGGCTTTTGCCAAGAACCAATCCATCATGTGGGCGGTCCACCAGCTTTACAACACGCTGGTCGAGACCGATAATGGGCTCCATATCGTTCCTTCCCTGGCCAAAAGCTGGGATGTTTCCCCCGATAAGCTGACCTATCTTTTTCACATGCGAACAGACGTTTATTTTCATGACAGCGAGGCTTTTCCGAATAGCAAAGGCAGAAAGCTGGTTGCCGGGGATGTGGCCTATAGTTTTAAAAGGATCATGGATCGGAAGACTGCCAGCAGCGGCGCCTGGATATTTAATGGTCGGGTGGATCCCGTAGCCGCATTCAGCGCTCCCGATGACAGCACTTTTCAACTAAAGCTCTCGGGGCCCTTCAATCCCATCCTGGACTTGTTGAGCATGCAATATTGCTCGATCGTTCCCCGGGAAGGAGTAGAATACTACGGCAATAATTTCCGGAATCATCCCTGTGGCTCCGGTCCTTTTCAATTCAAATACTGGGAAGAGGGGCAGGCCCTGATCCTTCAAAAGAATGATCATTATTTCGAAAAGGACAGCGCCGGTCGGCCTTTGCCTTATCTGGACGCCATCAAAGTGACATTCTACGAGAACAGGGCGACCGAATTCCTTTTATTCCGG
>PLXD01000096.1 GCA_003151295.1 Chitinophagaceae bacterium
CGATAGTATAGTCGGCTTCAGTTCCCTCTCGGTTTTTTATGATCCGGTCGAAGTCAGCAGGAAATATCCTTCCAGCCCGGGCGCCTTCGAATTCGTCAGGGAAAGATTGCAGGAGGCCTGGAGGCAGTCTCCCGGCCAGGCAGCCCGCAGTGAAGAGCCTATCCGCATTCCTGTCTGTTACGAAGGGGACCTGGCGCCCGATCTCCCCGCCTTGGCGGAGGAAAAGGATATGAGCCCCGAAGAGGTCGTCCGACTGCATATTTCCAGGGTATATAGGGTCTATATGATTGGTTTTTTGCCCGGATTCGCCTATCTTGGTGAAACCAGCGAACAATTGACGGTGGCCCGAAAACCGAGGCCCGTTCCGGTAAACGCAGGCAGTGTGGGCATTACCGGGCGGCAAACCGGCATTTACCCGCTTAACAGTCCCGGAGGCTGGCATATTATCGGCCGCACACCCGTAGTCTTATTCGATCCGGCAGCAGAGATACCGGTCAGGCTAAAAATTGGCGATCGGGTAGCGTTTTACCGGATTAGCCGGGAAGAGTTTGGCCGGGTAAGTCTTTTGTAGTATGATTGCAGTGCTAAACCCTATTCATTGATCCCCCTTTCGATCTCCGTTTCCCTCCCATATACTTCAATAACCCGACATGTCGCTTTCAATCATCAAGCCAGGATTGCTCGATACCATACAGGATATGGGACGAAATGGATATGGCAACTGGGGTATCAACCCGGGAGGAGCCATGGATCAGTATGCCGCAAAGGTTGCTAACCTGCTGGTGGGTAATTGTTGCAGCGAGGGAGTGATCGAGATCCATTTCCCCGGCCCGCAGATCCTGTTCGAACAAAACACCCTTATTTCGATCACAGGCGGGGATTTCTCTCCCATGATCAATGACGAGCCGATTCCTCTCTGGCAGCCCGTAGTCGCCAGGAAGAATACGGTCCTCCATTTCCCGAAACTGATTCGGGGGGCCCGGTGCTATATCAGCGTCCATGGAGGATTCTGCATTGAGAAATGGCTGCATAGCCTCAGCACCAATCTTAAAGCGGGAATAGGAGGTTTGCAAGGGCGGCCGCTGAGGAAAGGCGATGAACTGCCTTTTAAGGAGAATACCGTTTATTTTGCAGGCCTCCTGAAGGAAGAGAATAACTTCCAGGTCCTTCCCTGGCGTGTCAATACGGAAAAAATTTACCGCCTCCCGCATGAGATCGGCCTGATCCCCGGCAATGAGTGGGGAAAATTAAAGGAAGCCTCCCGCGACCGGTTCCTGGAGGATAATTTCATTATACACCCTTCTTCGGATCGTATGGGCTATCAATTAAAAGGAGTTCCGCTGGAACTGCAATCCCCGTTCGAGCTGGTTTCTTCCGCCGTGAGCTTTGGAACCATCCAGTTATTGCCGGATGGGCAATTGATCGTACTGATGGCAGAACACCAGACCACAGGCGGCTACCCGCGTATAGCTCATGTCATTACAGCCCACCTGCCAAAATTAGCCCAATTGCAACCCAGCGACTGCATTCAATTCAAGATCGTGGAAATGCAGACCGCCGAGCATTTATTATCCCTGCAGGAAAAAGAGCTGCATATCCTTCAAAGAGCTTGCCACGATCATTTAAATGAATTGGTTTGCTGATAAATGGGTTATATGCACAGGATGGATCTCAATTGCGATATGGGGGAGGGGATGGGAAAGGAAGAAGCCATCTTCCCATTTATCAGTTCTGTGAATATTGCCTGCGGCGCTCATGCCGGGGATGACGATACCATGCGCAGAATGGTGGAACTGGCCCTTATGCACCGCGTGGCCATCGGCGCACATCCTTCCTATCCCGACCGTGCGAATTTCGGAAGGGTCGATCAGATCGATCAGGGGCTCAGGCCCGAAGATCTCACGACGATCATCGGGGACCAGCTCTATCGTTTGCAAAAGATCTGTATTGAATCCGGTACTGGAATCCATCACGTCAAACCTCATGGAGCCCTGTATAACCGGGCTGCCCGGGATGGAAGGGTCGCCTCTTTTATATGCAGTACCGTGAAGGCATTTAACCCTGGCTTGTTGCTATACGGCCTGAGTGGTAGTGAAATGGCTGCAGAAGCAGCGACTTACGATCTGCCGTTCGTGCATGAAGCATTTGCCGACAGGTCTTACCGGGATGATGGGAGCCTGACACCCAGGACAGAAGCCGGCGCTTTGATCGAAGATTCCCAACTTGCCGTCCGGCAAGTACTGCAAATCATCCGGGAGCGAAGCGTCATGGCGCAATCGGGTAAACCCATCTTCCTCCGGGCGGACACTATCTGCCTGCACGGAGACGGAGCACAAGCTCCTCTGTTTGCCCAACGAATCTATGAGTCTTTGCAGAAACAAGGCATCCTGCTCTGCCCACCTACCCAATAGCCTTGAGGATCTGCTGTAAGGTAATCGAGAATATCAATAAATGGTATACAAATGGTATACTATTCTTACCTTGAAGGCATTTGCCGCAAATTAATATGAAACGTACACTGGCAGCGATTGGCTGTTGTCTTATTTACTTTAATTCGTTAGGGCAGGTGACGGATAGCACCAGTCGCCTTATGCGCCTTAAAAGAAATAATATCTTCCAGTTTTTCAGGAATGCAGTCACAAGGGGGCAAACGGATTCCGCGACGCTGGCCTCTACTTTGAATGCAAAGGCGGAAGATCCCTTTCTTCCTTACCAGGGCAAAGGCATCAGGCATATCATTATCAAGGAATTCGGATTTGAAAAGGTATTTGCAGACACCTCCAAGCGCATCGAATACTTCGGAACGAAGATCCTTAATAACCTGCACAGGAAGACGAGGGATTGGGTAATACGTAACAACCTCTTTATTCATGAACACGATCCGGTCGATCCTTACCGGCTGGCCAACAATGAAAAATATCTCCGTTCGCTGGAATACATCCAGGATGCCCGTATCCTGGTGAATTATCTTCCGGACAACCCCGATTCGGTAGATCTTGTGATCGTGGTAAAAGATTTGTTCAGCATCAACGGCGCCATTGGAAACCTGGCCACCAATAGCATCCGGGGGAATGTCAGTGACGCCAATGTATTGGGCCTGGGCCAGAAGGTGAGGGGCAGCATTATTGAGGAGACAACCCGCAGCCCCAATTTCGGTTATGAATTGTTCTACAGCAAGAGTAATATAGGGGGTACTTTTATCACGACTTCCATGGCCTATACACAGATCAATCCCGATCTCACGGATGGAACCCCCGACGAGCACGCCTGGTATATCCGGTTTGACCGCCCCCTATATTCCCCATATGCTCATTATGCCGGCGCTTTTATCATCGGTAATTTCAGGACCGACAATAATTATAAGAGACCCGATAGCCTCTATTACGATTACCACTACCGCAGGTATGACGGCTGGATCGGCAGAAATCTGGGTTCCCGAAAGTTCCTTGACAATAAATCCGTAAGAGATAGGAAGTTCTTCGGAATCCGCTATCTGAGCAACGACTTCTCGGCCACTCCTTACCAGTATAAAGACCAATATGTATTCAAATACAACGACCGGCAGGCGGTATTGGGAGAGATGACATTTTTCAGACAGGATTTCTACAAGACGAATTATATCTATGGCCAGGGTACGACCGAGGACGTGTCGGAAGGCTATAATGTATCGGTTGCGGGAGGATGGTACAGGCAACTGCAATTGAAAAGACCTTACGCCGGGGTCGATGCCAACCGGTATGTGGTCACTCATAAAGGAGATTTTATCCAGTATTTTTTACGAAGTGGTGTTTTTATTCACGATGGCGGACTCCAGGACGCCAATATCCTGTTCGGGGCCAGTATGTTCAGCCGCCTGTTCCTGTATAATAATCTTAAAATCAGGCAATATCTCAATTTCAGCTATGCCCGGCAGTTCAACAGGGTAGGCCTGGATCCTTTGCGGATCGACAACCTGTTCGGCCTGCGGTATTTCAATGGCGATTCGACCTACGGATTGCGGCGTATCAGCCTGCACACCGAGACTTTTTTCTTTACCAATATTAAAATGCTGAGCTTCAAAATGGCCCCTTTCGCATTTGCCGATCTTTCCCTGCTCACGCCGGAGGATAAAAAATTTGCCCAGTCGCAGTTGTACCAGGGATTGGGGGCCGGGGTCAGGACCCGAAATGAAAATCTCGTCTTCGGCACCATCGAGCTGCGGTTTATTTATTTTCCCAATCAGGGCCAGATGGCGCAGAATAATACTTTTAAGATCACCCTCAACACAAATATCCAGTTCCGGCTAAACTCCAACTACGTTCATGCACCGAATATTGTCCAGACCAATACGGACAACCGGAATGATATTTATTAAAGTTTCTGATGGATCTCATCGGCCAGCGCGGCTGCCCAATTCCCATATTCTTTCCCGGAGGGATGCAAAAGGTCTGCAGCCAGGCAGGACGGATCGGCGCCCGCTATTCGGGTATGCGGGGTGATAATAGAGACGCCGGTCCCGTTTTTCAATCGATCAATCTATTTATCAGTCATTCGATCGACCTACTACTGACCACCCGGTATACCACCACCTCCCTGGTTGTCGATGTCTGATTTNNACCTTACGGTAAACTTCCTGCGTAAACTGGCCGGGCTCCATGGTATAGACATTGTTGACACGGGTGCGGAAAATATCGCTCACACTCAGTGTAAGCGCAGCCGCCTTGTTTTTCAGGAACTCGAATTTAAGTGCAGCATCCACACCACCGGTAGGTCTGGTATATCCTTGAGCACTGCCGCTGACTGTCTGCCCAAAGCCCCTGCCGCTCGTGTTGCTGGAAGTACCTGCACTGCCACCCGGCGCCAATATGGTTTTTGACGTGTAATCGCCGGAAAGCTGGAAGCTGAACTTTTTGGCGATTTTAAAAGAGTTGTTGATCTTCCCAAACCAACTGGAGGTCTGTCCCTGGGTAGTGATGGTATCGCCCTTTACAGGCGGCCCTGCTTTGATCTTGGAAGTGAAGATATTGATGTTGCTGGTGACATCCCACCAACTGGTAATAGTATTGCGGCCGATAACTTCAAAACCGCCCACGAAAGCCGATGAAGCGTTGATATACGTGTTGACCAATATGGAATCATGGGAGTAGGGATTGACATCGCCTACAGAGGTACGTGTGATCAGGTCCGTCGTATGCTTATAGTAAACGGAAGCGATCAGGGTATTGTTATTCGGGAAATTCTTCTCGTAGGCCAACTCAAAAGAATTCGTGAATTGCGGCTTCAGGTTGGGATTACCCCTGCTGATATTCGACGAATCGGAGTAGTCGGTATAGGGGAACAACTGGTTAAAGCCGGGCCTGTCTATACGCCTGGTATAATTGAGCGTCAGATCCTGGTCGCCACCCAGTTTCTGCGAAAGGAAAACACTCGGGAAAAGGCTGATCGGGTAAGAATTGCTGAAGTTTATCACCGTATCCTTTGGATTGCCGAGACCATCGACAACCGTGGAATTCGAAGTGCCATGGTAATTCGAGCTCTCCGCCCTCAATCCCAATTGATAGGTGAAATCTTTTATGGCATTCGAATAGGTCATATATCCTGCATAGATCCGGTCCTTATAGCTGTAATTGGAAGACTCAAGCGGGAGCGAATCGAATTTTCCGCCGGTCAAAATGTTGCCGATATTGTTGACGCTGCTGTTATCCCTCGCCGCTATCCTTGCACCCACTTCGAATTTGGATTTTTCGGTGAGCGGCAGGGTATAATCGGTCTGGGCGGTAATATATTGAGTATTTCCTGAGCCGATCTGCTGCTGGGTATATGAAGAGTTCAAAGGGCCTCCGAACGCATCGTAATAATTGGAATAAATCAGGTTGTTATTGGTATTTGTGCCCTTGCTGTAGTTCGCGTTGGCCGTCAGCTCTTCTCCCTGTTTCGGGAAAGTATGCTTATAACTCAGCATGCCGCCTTTGTTATTGAAATCGGCAACGGTATTGGAAAGCCTCCTTTCGTAGGACGATTTTGTACCTGACGGGTAAAGCGAATCCACGTAGATATCACTGTTAATATAAGGAGTGAACTTGCCATGTACGATCGTCCCGGAAACGGATAAGGTATTACGGTTGTCCATCAGGTAATCCACACCGAATCTTCCGAATTCGAAATAACCCTTGCTGACGTTATAATCGGATTCGCTGAGGTTACTATACGGCTGGGTAAAAAAGGAGCTACGTGTGGTCTGATCCGGGGAGGTGATGCTCTTACGCTGATTGTAATTAATGCTTCCGAAGACATTGAGCTTTCCTTGCTTGACGTTGAGGTCTCCGCCGAGATTGAACCTGCCCCGCTCATCTATACCCGTCCTTAGGGACCCGTTATACCCCGCTTTGCGGTTCTTTTTCAGGACGATATTTAAAATGCCGGAAGTTCCGCCGGATGCATCATATTTGGCGCCGGGATTGGTGATGATCTCCACGCTCTGGATCGCGTCGGCCGGGATCTGGTCGAGGGTCAGGGTAGTAGGCAACCCATCGACAAAAATGGTGGGTGTACTGTTACGAAGGGTGACATTGCCGTCGATATCCACGTTCACAGAAGGAACATTCTTCATGACGTCCAAACCCGATCCGCCTGAAGCCGATATATCCTTTTCCACATTATAGATTTTTCGGTCGACGCCCAGTTGGATCAGCGGTTTGGAGGCCGTTACCGTTACTGCACCCAGCGTTTGTGCATCGGCGGATAGTTTGATATTGCCCAGATCCTTGTCCGCGCCGGCGAGTGCTTGTTGCACATCCCCTCCATTTGCCGGTTTTATATCAAAAGCGACTTTTTGATCGTAAGTCCCATACCCGCCCGCCGTGATCTTCATATGAAAATTTCCGAATAAGGGCAGGTTTTCCAGGCTGAAATCGCCTTTCTTTCCGGTAATCATGCCGGCGATAGCGACATCCTTTCTCGTCCGGGTAACTGTATCGAATTTGCTCTGCACCAGTTGAACCGAGATGCCGTCAATGCCTTTTCCCGTCTTGGAATCGACGATCTTGCCATAAAAATGACCGATATTGGCCTGTCCGTTTCCACCGCCCTTTCTTCCTCCGCCTGGAACTCCTCCTGGCACCTGTGCCCATCCTGCATAGCAGCCTGCTGCCATTAAAAGCATCAAACCAATCTTTCTCATTATTTGAATATTCATTTGGGTGCAAAATTGTGGGCAAAATCGGAGTAAATCGCTTCATTCTATACAAACGGCAGTATTATGATATAGAAGGGCTAATGCAATTCTCATTCCCATTCGGTCTTCCTGTCGTCCTATCGACAGAAATCGCCTGTTCATCAGCAAGGGTACTCCTACTTCATTAACAAGGTGAGGAAAATCTGTAATAGCCCGATAAAAAAGCCCAGGGCGGCTCCGATGACTTCGACGAAGCGGAATTCTTTGGTGAGGATCTGGTTCAGCATGGCTTCCAGTTTATCCGATGAGAAATTAGTGATCTTATCCGTGACGATCCTTTCCAGGTCCAGGTCATTCTTCAGGTTGGCCACATAGTTTTTCATAATGACAGGAAACAGCTCTTCCAGCTCCTGCATAAAAACGGTTTTCAGCTGCCCAATGGTCTTATCGCCGATGAACATGGAAATTACCGGCATGCTTTCTTTGAGCTTGTGGCGCAGGAAATGATCGATATGATTCTCGACATGGGGAAGTATCTTCTTTACATTTTCCGGATGGGCGATCGTCTTTTCGATGTCACCGAAGGATAGTAATTCCTGTCCCACGATCCTTCCCAGGCTTTCGGCGATCTGCCCCTGTCTCTTAGGAAAGACCCCGTGCAGGGTGAATCCCAGGATCCGGGTGGGCTTGCGTGGATGAAACAATAGTTTCAATGCCATCCAGATCGTAAGCCAGTGGATAAAAGCGGAAATAAACGGTATGGTATAAAGCCACCAACTCATCGGAAATTTGGTTTTTAAGGCTGCAAAGAACGCCAAATTAACCGGGAAAAGGCAAATAAAATGAATATAGTTTTTGAGGGAAAACAGAATTCTATTAATTTTGCCGTCCGAACGGTGATTGTAGCTCAGTTGGTTAGANNGTCGTGGGTTCGAACCCCATCAGTCACCCGATAGCAGAAAGCCGGTGGATCTTTTCACCGGCTTTTTTCGTTTTTACTGCCTACGCAGGCTCTTGTTTCCAGTCCGGACCTGCTTTTCCGCTCATATAATTCTTCTGTAATTGTGGCAAACTGTATGTTAAAAGTGCACGACTTTTGCAACATACCAATCAATTAATCGTTATTTTTGATATTGTATGTTAAAAGTGTTTAAGTATATGATTAGTAAAAGGAACCTGCCGATCGTCCTGTTGATCCTGGGCGCTGGTGTATTTGTGGCTTTTCGGACTCTGGGAATCGGGAAAACCCCTCCTACCAAATATGAAAAGATATTGCGCGACGTCGGAGAGATGCTTGTAGAAATACATTATAGTCCGAAGGAGATCAATGACAAATTTTCAAAAGAGATATTCAGGAAATACCTTGCAGAGACCGATATCGAAAAGAATGTATTGCTGCAATCCGATATTGATGACCTCAAGGCAAAATATGAGACCCGGATCGATGACGAGATCCTCGGGAAGACTCCCATCCAGTTTGTTCCGGCCGTTTCGGAGATCTACAAAAAAAGATTGAAGGAGTCGGAATCCCTCTATAAAGAGATTCTGTCCCAGCCTTTCGATTTCAAAAAGGATGAATATGCCTTGCTGGACTACGACAAGGTAGATTTCCCCAAAAATGATGCGGAGAGGAAGGAAGCCTGGCGCAAACGCCTGAAATACCTGACCCTCGAGAGATATTCAGATCTTCTCGACCAGCAGGAAGCCGCCAAAGGCAACGCAGGCTTCGTTGCCAAAAGCAATGAGGACCTGGAAAAAGAAGCCCGGGAAAAAGCGTCGAAGGTGATGGATCATATCTACGAGCGAGTGAAGTTGAAAGTGAATGATGATGACCGCTTCAGTCTGTTCGTGGAGACCATTGTACAATCCATGGATCCCCATACCGATTATTTCCCGCCCGTTGAAAAAAGATATTTCGACGAACAGATGAGCGGGCGCTTCTTCGGCATAGGCGCTTCGTTGCGAGATGAGGACGGCAATATTAAAATCATGCAGCTGATCACAGGCAGTCCGGCCTGGAAATCCGGTCAGATCAATGTGGGCGATGTCATTGTGAAAGTAGCCCAGGGCAACCAGGAACCCATCGATCTCACCGGCTACCTGGTCGAAGATGCGGTGAAGCTTATCCGCGGCACCAAAGGAACAGAAGTGAAGCTGACCCTGAAAAAGACGGACGGTTCCACCAAGACGATTTCCCTTATCCGGGACGAGATCGTACAGGATGAGACCACTTTTGCCCGCAGCGCCATCGTGAACAGCGAAAAAGGAAAGATAGGATACATCTACCTCCCCGAGTTCTATGCCGATTTTGACAATCCGAAAGGTAATCGTTGCTCTGTAGACGTAGCGAACGAAGTCATCAAGCTGAAACAAGAGAAGGTCGACGGCATCGTCATCGACCTTCGTAATAACGGAGGAGGCTCTTTAGGCGATGTCGTGCAGATGGTCGGAGAATTCATTGATCAGGGTCCGGTCGTTCAAGTCAGAAATCGCGAAGGCAAGAATGAAACCCTGAATGACCATGATAAATCCGTCCTTTATGATGGTCCCCTGGCCGTAATGGTAAACGAATTCAGCGCTTCCGCATCCGAGATCTTTGCGGCTGCCATACAGGATTATAAAAGAGGCGTGATCATCGGCAGCACTTCTACGTATGGGAAGGGCACGGTGCAAAGGCCCATAGGACTGGATAAGACCATGGGCTTTATGGATGCGAACAGCGAACTGGGAACGATCAAGATCACCCTGCAGAAATTCTATCGCATCAGCGGAGGTTCCACTCAATTACGGGGAGTCTCCTCGGATGTCGTACTGTCCGATCCTTATGAGTTTTCCAAGATCCGTGAAAAAGACAATCCCGATGCGTTGCCCTGGGATGAGATCAAGAAAACCGACTTTACGCCCTGGAAATATGCCTATGACATGAATATGATCAAAGCATATAGCACCGAGCGCATTAAGAACAACATGGCTTTCAGCCAGATCCGAACGGATGCCGAATGGCTCAATAAGGAAAACGACAAGGTCTTCCCGCTGAACCTGGAAAAATACAGGGACGAGCAGAAGCAGATCAAAGCGACGATCAAACAGATCGAAACGGCCAGTAAGCTGAAGAGCGATCTGAATGTGAACGCGCTTCAACAGGACGCGGGTAAATACAATTCGGATAAGGACAAGGCAGATCGTTTCCAGCAATGGCTGAAATTACTTAAATCAGACATCTATCTCGGAGAAGCGGTGAACGTGCTGGATGATATGATCGCGAATAAAAGCCTGGTATACACTAAGTAGAAGAGCGAGCTGATAGCAAACTATTTTTTAACTCCTGGCTTCGGCCGGGAGTTTTTCGTTAGGAGTTGTTCTTCTCTGCTAAAGACTTCAGGATTTCTTTCGATATCCCGGGGGCGCCTCCTTACGCTTCGATCTTCCCCGCCATTACCGCGATGACAGATCCCAACAACGCCACCAGCCCCAAAGACCATTTCAGACTACTGGCCTGTGCGATAAAACCTATACAGGGAGGACCCAATAAAAAACCCAGATAACCGATCGTCGAGACAGCGGCCAGGGCCACTCCGGGAGAGAGCTTCTTTGATCGCCCTGCTGAACTATAGACAAGCGGCACGACAGATGAAACGCCTGCGCCTACCAACAGGAATCCAACGATAGCCGTCAGGAAGTAAGGGAAAAGGATCGCTATCAGCAACCCTGATGCTGTCAGGATTCCACTGCCCTGAAGTATTTTTTTGGGGCCCAAACGGGTAGCCAGCCAATCGCCTATAAAGCGTCCCCCCGCCATCGTAGCCGTGTAAGCCGTATAGCCTGCAGCTACAAGCGCGGGCCCGGGTTGAATTACTTTTTGAAAATACACACCGCTCCAGTCGGCCATAGCCCCTTCACAGATCATGCTGCAAAAAGCAATGATTCCCAGGTTGATCAGGGAACGATCCGGCCTGGCAAAGATCGGTCGTTGATCCTGGGTGTCCTCATCGTGCAAGAGCAGCCACCGGTAGGATAGCCATACCAGCAACAAGGCCAGGGCGGTGATGATCAGAAAATGCCTGTAGGGGGATAGCCCAAGCCCTGTCAGCAAGGTCCCGGTGGCAGCGCCTGAAAACCCCGCCAGGCTCCAGATACCATGATAAGAAGCCATGATCGTGCGTTTGTAGAGGACTTCGGTGCCGATGGCCTGGGTATTCATCGAAATATTCAGCAGGTTACCGCTAACGCCGAAAAGGAACAGGCAACCCACCAATTCCCAGACCGTGGCGGAANNCGGCAATATACAAGGGTAGGCAATGGCCGAAAGGATCGCTACCCGCCGGCTACCGAATCTGGCAACCATCCAGCCGGCTACAGGAAGGGAAATCATCAGTCCTACCGGGAGACCCAGCAGGACGCCTCCCAGGCCCGCATTGCTCAGGTGGAGTTGCTGCCGGATATCGGGGATACGCGAAGCCCAACTCGAAAAACATAGGCCGGCGAGGAAGAAATAAAAACTGACGGCAATCCGATGCCTTCGTATTTCAGTCAACACGATAAATACCTTTCTTTAATGACAGTTATATGGTGTGCCAGATGGCCGGCAGTGATAAAGCCCAGGGCCAATGCATTAATGGGATGACCGCTGGCCGTGCCCACGGTGCGTAGCTCTTCATCCCCAAAGGATTCGAAAAGTAATTCGGTGGATTTACGCAGGGCCTTGAATTCATCGACCAAGCCATTCCACTTCCTTTCGGCAGCACGGGGATTGACGGCCGCAGCCCAATTGTTCTCGTCGAAGCTGGGGAGGAGAGTAGTGTCCTTGCGGGCAAAACTTAAAGCCCTGTAGCAGAATACCCTTTCTGCATCTATAATATGCTGCAATAATTCTTTGAGGGTCCATTTGCCTTCCGCATAAGCGAAATCAATTTTCTTACGAGGGATATCCTGCAGGAATTTTTTAGCCGCCCGGGTGTTTTTTTTAAGGGCTTTTACAACTTCTTCCTCGCTGGTGGCCTGAATATAACCCTGGTAAAACTCAGCGGCCACAATTTCATTTCTGGAAACCATATTTTTTTTGTAAACCTACGTAAATAACAAAAGACTACCCGGCGGGAGTAGTCTTTTGTTCAAAATTTTATGCGCAACTTTTGCGAAGATCGAGGTCTTAATCCTGTTTGTTGATCAGAGTCGACTTTGCGTGGTTCTTCTTTTTCTTATCTCCGGCATTCAGCGCGTCGGCCAGTTTGATAGCCCTATAGGCATTGATGATGCCGCCGGATCTGCTGATATCCGACAGGGATACCTTCTCGTCGTCGGTGCCGGGCTTGATCACTTTTACAGGAGGTAGCACGGCGGACTTCTCGATGCAATATTTAACCTGCTGAGGCGTCAGGTTTGGGTAAAATTCCAGGATGAGAGCCGCAACGCCAGTCACTACAGGTGAAGCCATACTCGTTCCGTCGAGATTGCCATAGTTCTTTTCACCGGAGCCCGGAAGGGTAGAATAGATACTGGTACCTGGAGCAAATACATCCACTTCGTCTTTTCCATAGTTCGAAAAGGCTGCCGTATAGCTTTTATTACCATTTCTCTTGTCCATGGGATCGCTGCTGGCGCCGACTGTGATCCAGTTATCGGCCCGATCATGGGTTCCTTTAAAGTTAGGGTTCGGGAAATTATCTACCGTATCGACATCTGCATTATCATTACCGGCCGCATGAACCAGGAGAACGCCTTTGCTATCCGCATATTGAACGGCGTCATCCACCCATTTCTTCTGCGGGGAGAAGCTTTTTCCGAAGCTCATATTGATGACTCTGGCGCCATTGTCCACTGCGTAGCGGATGGCCAGGGAGATATCCTTATCGTGTTCGTCGCCATTGGGTACAGCCCGGATCATCATGATCTTTACATTATCCGCAATGCCATTCATGCCCTTGCCGTTATTCCTTTCGGCGGCAATGATCCCCGATACGTGAGTACCGTGCATCGGGTCTGCGTCTCCGGCCATAATATCATTGTTTCCGTAATTCCGGTCGTTGATATCGGATTCATTGTCCTTTACGACCTCCTTGCGGTAACCCTTAGGAGCGCTCTCTTTCACCTCGGCCTTTTTTTCTTCCGCCACTACCTGTTCATTAAATGCGCTCAGGAATGCCTTATTGGTCATATCCATGATCTTATTCGCCTTGAAAGGATACAGGAATATGGATCGGGCGGTCTTGCTTTCCGAATTGACGGCTTGAAAACTATCGAGCCTACTACCCGTGTACTCCGTTGTATCCATGGCTTTTTGAAGGATGCTATCGCTTTTTATCCAGGCGTTGAGAGCCCTGCGCAGGATGATCGGATCTATCCCGTTATCCGTGCCATCGCCTAAAATAGCCTTGCGCGCTTTAAGCCACATCTGGTAATTGTCTTTATCCTCATCGCTGAAAGCAGCGATGTCCAGTGAATCTTTACCGAATTTCTCTTTGAACGCATAATATACGCGGGCTGCTTCCTCCGAATCATCCTTTAGGTTTTTGCCGTCCTTTCCACCGATAAAATTCCATCCGTGCACATCGTCGACATACCCGTTGTGATCGTCATCGATGCCATTGCCGGGTATTTCTTTTGAATTAACCCAGATAATATTCTTCAGGTCCTCATGCAGGGTGTCGACCCCTGAATCGATGACAGCGACCAATACGGTCTTGCTCTTTATTTTTTTTGCATGTACAAACCAGTAAGCACTATCCAGGCTGATCCCATAAAAACCGTCGGCATTCTTATCCATTAAATGCCATCCTTTCGGCAGTTCCTTTTTTGAGGAAGTGCCCTGTGAATACAGTAAAGGCATACCCGTTACCAGCAGGATCAAACTGAACACACTCTTCAAACTACACTTCATTGTTTTTGTTTTTTATAAATAAATAGGAACCTCTGAATAGGAACATCCTGTGAATACTATATAAACGATCAATACCGAATCAATAATCGGTTTCACAACAGATAAAGCTACGTAAACCAGGGCCCATCACAGGTAATAAATTACATGGATGGTCCTATCAAGATGTTAATTTTTTTATTTTTCAACGGAAACCTTTAATTCCACCCTTCGGTTGATAGCCCTGCCTTTTGCTGACTTGTTATCGGCGATCGGTTTGTCCTGGCCAAAGCCGGTGGCAGATAAGTGTCTCTCTTCGACACCATTGCTGACCAGCCAGGCCTTAACCGCATCGGCCCTTTTCTGCGAGAGCACCTGGTTTCCTTCGAGACCTTCGGGCTTGCCTGAGTTATCGGTATATCCGCTTATAGCCAGATGCCATTCAGGATGAGCTTTTAAACGAGTTGCCAGGTCTTTGAGTGCTCCTGTCGATGCGCCGGATATTTTATCGCTTCCGGCATTGAAAAGGATGTTCTTAGCGGTATAGTCAATCTTTTCAAGAACCTCTTTCTTTATTTCCGGACATCCCTGGTTTTCCACCGTGCGGGGTGTGTCGGGACATTTATCTTCCTCGTCGTTGACACCGTCTCCATCTCTATCCGGTACCGGGCATCCGTTATACCTGGCTACCCCCGGAACCGTTTTACAGGAATCGTGTTCGTCATCGATGCCGTCATGGTCGGTATCGGGTACCGGGCATCCGTTATACCTGGCCACCCCGGGAACCGTTTTACAGGAATCATGTTCGTCATCGATGCCGTCATGGTCGGTATCGGGTACCGGGCATCCGT
>PLXD01000085.1 GCA_003151295.1 Chitinophagaceae bacterium
CTGACGCTCAGTTGCGACCACCGGGTAGTAGACGGAGCTACCGGATCGGCCTTTCTGCAGACCCTTAAAGGATTGCTGGAAGAACCGCTGAGAATGCTGATCTGATCTATCTATTTCAAGACCGGCTTAAAACGGAACCAGATACTATCATCTGCAAATAATTTTTGCATGCCTTCATCATCTGAGAAGTTTCCGGGAGGTGGCCCCGCGGGCATCATGCCGCCTCCGGGCGGCCCTCCATCCCCACCAGGCATTTCATTGGCTCCGAAATCAGGCAGAGGCGCTCCTTTTTCAATAATTCCAATGCCCAGCGGTTTTTCGAAAGAGAAAGAGGCCGGAAAAACAGTGAGCGGGATTTGCACCTCATATATCAGGGTATCCCCCGCAAAATGAAGAGATACCCGGAGACCGGAAGAATTGGGGATATTGAGAATCTTCATCTCTTTTTGTCCTTCGACCAGGGACCGCAACATCTTTTTCTCATCCTGCTGACCGGTATCATTTGCAGAGCCTGGTGAAAAAGGAGGCGGGCCATCGGAAGATCTTTGGCTACCGCCACCTTGTTGGACATTGGATCTCCCCTTTGAAGGCAAAGGAAACAGGATCCCTATTGATTTATTCTTTTTTCCCCTTGGATCCAACCATAGTTCCAGGCCGTTCCTCAATATTTTCCGCTGCTGCGAGGGTTCCAGGGTCATTACCCGGATACAGATCCCCTCGCTGTCGTTTGTCACACTATAAGAGGTACTGGCTTCTTTATCGTATCGAATCCCACCATCCTGGCAATCGCCGCGAAGGTGGCTAAAGCACGCTATCATGAATATTAGTAACCATTTCCGGATCTGAATTTGTTGGGACACCCTTGCCTGATTTTAATCAGATTAAAACTAATGCCTCGGGAAATAAAGCAGAAATATTATGGATGAAACAGGCAATTGTGCCGGAGAAAAGCCTATTTCCTCATCCATTCATTGACGAAATGAATATAACTGTCGCTGATCGGCAATTCCCTGGATGATGTCAATTGCAATTTCCTGTTCACGATGGATTTCACTTTGGCCAAGGGAACGATATAACTGCGGTGTATCCTTTTAAATCTTTCGGGAGGAAGCTTCTCCAACATGGATTTTAAGGTCATAAGAGTAAGTATGAAACGCTGATCCGAAAGATGGATCTTTATATAATCCTCCAGGCTCTCGATATATTCAATATCCAACAATTCCACCTTCACCATCCTGTATTCCGACCGGATGAACAGGTTCTCCTGCGATTCCTTTCCCGGGAATTTTTTATATTGGTAATATTCGACGGCCTTATCGACAGCGCGGGCAAATCGTCCGAACTGTATAGGTTTCAAAAGATAGTCCAATGCATCCAGGTCAAATCCGTCCATGGCGAATTTTTTATAGGCCGTGGTAAAGATTATCATAGGCTTTTCTTTTAAGGACTTCACCAGGTCGATACCGCTGATGTCCGGCATATTAATATCCATGAATAAAAGATCGATCTGCGTCTGGCGCAGGAATTCAGCCCCCGCTACGGCGTCATCGAAGGTCTGCACCAGCTTTAAGACCGGATATCTCATGGTATATTCCCTGATCAGTTCCAGCGCCAGTGGCTCATCGTCGATCGCTACACATCGTATTTGCATATCTCCCGCTGATTTATAATGACAGATAATTAAGGGTCAGGCTCACCGTATAATAATCGTTCTCCGTTACAATGTTCAAAACATGCTTACCCGGATATAAATGCTGCAGCCTTTGCCTGGTATTGGAAAGGCCGATACCGGTACGATCCATCTTTTTATTTACCGGATAGATCTTATTACTGCAAAAAAAACGGATGGACTGCTGCCCGGAAAACAATTTTATAACGATAGGAGACTCTTCGTGCTTGCTGATCCCATACTTAAACACATTTTCTACAAATGGCATGAGGATGAGGGGAGCTATTTTAAGCAACTCCTGATCGCCTGACACTACGAAATCGATCTGGTCATTTTTGCCAAGGCGCAGGCGCTGCAGATCAATATAATCGCTGACACAATCGATTTCGCTTTGCAGACTGACATAATCTTCCGTAATATCATCCGTCACGTATCGCATGATATTGGAAAGTTTCATGATACCGTCGGCTGTATGTTCGCTCTTTGTGATCGCCAGGGAGTAAATATTATTAAGCGTGTTGAACAGGAAATGAGGGTTGATCTGTGCCTTCAGAAAAGACAATTCGGCATTGGTCTTATCGGCTTCGGCCCGCACGACACGTTGCTCCGTCTTTTGTAACAAGGCTGAAATCTTCACGGCTATGCTCAGCGCCAGGATCATGATGAATAAAAATATACTGACGGCATCGAAACGCGTCGGCGGATGGTCTCCGGGAGGTCGGTTTCCGGGACGCATCTGCCCGGGGAATGGAGGCGGGTAATGAGCGAAACCCGGGGGCGGGATATTCCCGGGAGAGATCGGACCGTCCCCCTGTCCGGGCAAAAGGCCGTGCGGACCCTCCGGATGACTATTAAGATTGAAGGAGCCCGTCATTAAATGATCGAATGGCTTCAGACAAATTACGACCACGAGCAACAGCAGGATGATCCCAAAATAAAGGGTAACCTTCTTCTGCAAATAGAATTGGGNNCAGCACCCCGGTGTTGAAATAAAACAGAAAAATATAACAGGAATAAAACAAGAGATGGTCCGGCCTTACCAAAGTGACCAGGACATTCCCTTTACCGGCGGAGCCGGATACAAAAAGCAGGGGCATGCTTAAAAAGATAAGCCAGCCAACCAGGTGGGTAATGATCGTGGACGCTTTTACACGCAACATACACTGGAAAATAAACCTCAAATTACTGATATTTAGATGGCCGGCCGCCAGTCACCGGTGAGCGGGCAGAATGTGTAGATGGAAGACGGGGAATAAAAAAAGGAATAAAAAAAAGGGCTGTGATAGAAATCACGCCCCGTTTCAAAATCCAATATCCTATGAAAAACCGATTAGGGTAAGGCAATAGAAGTGCCAAAACCACAATTAATTGATATACAACTTATTAACAAACTATAAAAGTATAGATCTTTCCCCCAGTTGGAAAAAAATTCCGGAATAGGGAGCTGCGGAAAATAAGCGCCGGGGATTGGGTAGCATACAGAAGGAAAAGCCAGCAATAGGGAGACCCCTGTACCCAATATGGAGGGCAGCCNNGCTTATTACCCCTGGTCCCGCAAAGCTTTGATCCTATCGTGAGACTGTATTAATTCCGTTTGCTGGGAATTTATCAAATTCCTGATATAGGCAGGCAATTGTTTAGATTCCAGGGCCGTACGATACGCTTTCTGTGCAGCATCCTCGCCGGCTTCACAATTAGCGAGTACGGCATGCCTGTTATGGCCTGTAAATACTGCTTTTACATCCATCCAGGCTCTGTAAATCTTCCCGCTATTGGTCGTACCTGTTTCTAATTCTCCGCCTAGGGCCTGCACTTCGGTAGCAAGTGCCATCCTGATCTTACGGCTTTCGTCAATCATCTTTAAAAAAATGCCCCTGAGATCTGCATCGTTCGGTTTAGCCTCTTTCAGCGCGCGTTCGTATCCCGTTATGCGGTCATTGTTGATCTGCACGAGGTCATTCAATATTTCAACTGTTTCCGTGGTCGTTTCCATTGTATAATTTTTTAGTTTATACTTACAAAGAAAGCAAGACTTATGCCCTCCTTCTATAGAACGGAACCAGCAATTTTTAAGATTAATTGTTGAAAAAACTCCTCAAAAAACGACCCCTTATTACCCCATCCGATCAGGGCAGCGCTATCAGGATGATGACGGAGCCTCCGCCCGGAGCCAGTTGCACTGTCAATTCCTTGTCCCTGTTGACAGTCAGGTGCTCGATCTTATAGGCTTCGGGCTCAGCGGCGATTACTTTAGTATCGTCCCAATCGACCGGAACATCCTTTATGAATTGGAAGGCATCGGGATGCCGGGATGCGCTTCATAATTCTCCGGCAAATCCGTTGCCATTTGTTGCTGACTTCCCCGTCATTCGACACCTTTCACAGGCATATGTACAATATAAATGGAAGTAGAAGCGGTTATGAAGAGATCCTGCTTGTCTTTTCCGCCAAAACAGAGATTGGCCGTCCAGTCCTCCGGAATGGCGATCTGATCGATTTTCTTTCCCCGGCGATCAAAAACAGTCACGCCTTTGCCGGTGAGGTATACATTTCCTTTATTATCCAGGGTCATTCCATCGGAGCCCATGGAGACGAACAGTTTTTTCTTTGTCAATACACCGCCAGGACCGATCCGGTATTTGTAAGTCTTGCCGGCTTTAATATCGGCCACATACAGATACTGGCCGTCCGGTGTTCCGACGATACCATTGGGCTGCAAGAGATCGGCAGCTACAATCACCGGCTCTTTCTGGCCCACCGGCAAATAATATACTTTTTCTCCATCCAGGTCGGAATGGGTCCGGTTCCAATAAGGGCGCTGGTAATAGGGATCGGTAAANNTAAGCCGATGGCCCTGAAAATTATCCAGGAGCACGGTGATCTGCTTATCCGGACTAATTGACCATAACTCGTCCTTCTCATCGGCGCAGGCTACCAGCCAGCCTTTCTTATCGAAATACATCCCGTTGGACCGCCCGGCCTTCTCCAGAAAGACGGATAGCCGTCCACTGGTATCGTATTCCCATATCCTGTCATTGGGCTGATCCGTAAAAAAAATATTCCCCGCCGCATCGACCGCCGGCCCTTCTGTAAAACTAAATTGCCGGGAGATCAGAACAGGTGTTGAACGACCTTTCATCTGAGGGCCGGT
>PLXD01000635.1 GCA_003151295.1 Chitinophagaceae bacterium
CGTAGGATGGGATCACTTTATAGAGCACCGTCAGATCAATAATGACCTCCAGTCCGTCAGCTGTAAGGACGCGGATGG
Source organism: Chitinophagaceae bacterium (assembly GCA_003151295.1). Taxonomy (GTDB): domain Bacteria; phylum Bacteroidota; class Bacteroidia; order Chitinophagales; family Chitinophagaceae; genus Puia. Next base: position 79 of record PLXD01000635.1, read on the forward strand.
CATCGTCTCCTTCCTTGGCGCCTTCATTCCGGACTGCACTCATTGTATAATTCTGTGTTTTGATGTCCAGCCGTTGAATATCCACCAACGGATCGATGAAATGCAGCCCGCTGGATAGGGTGTTGTTCTGAACGCTGCCAAAGAGAATTTGCACACCTACTTCCCCTGTACCGACCTGGACGAAACAGGCGGTGAGCAGACCGATTAGCAAGAGCACAGTCCCGCCGGCGCGAAGGTAGCGCGAATAGGCGGATAAGGGAGATGGGCGCCGACCGATTACAATGCCCATTATGAGCGCGATTAATCCTATTNNACCGGTTACCCCGGGCGCAGGCTGTCGAAGACAGCCAAAGTTCACTCGGAACGCAGGCTGTTCACGGGATTTGCCACGTAAGGATCTGGTAAGATTCCACGGATCCGTGATATATAAAAAAGGCCCCGGTTGTAAATCCGGGGCCTTTTGAACCAATTCTTTGCATACTTTAAGCGAATTCTTTATTCGGTTAATGATCTTTATCGACGTTATTGTATTTCGTAGTAAAGGCGTCGGACTTGTCTTTAAGGTTCTTCTGATCGTAAATGGTGATCATCAGATCGTATGTATCTTTCAGCGTCTTCTTTTCATCCATCTTCAGTTTCCCCTTGCTGCCAAGGATCTGGTCGACCTTTTCAAAATAAGGAAGCGCTTCGTCGAATTTCTTGCCGGCAGCTACACGCAGCTCGGATCTTTTCTTGATGTCCTCAGGCTTGCTGCCTTTGATCAGTTTGGTCTGCCCTTGCATGTCTATTCCTTCATTATAAGAGATCTGTCCGAGTGCCAGGGCTGCCTGTACGTAGTCCGGATTTACTTCCAGGCATTTGGTAAATTCAACCTTTGCTTTCTGGATCAACTCATCTGAATTGGCAGGACGTTTGCCGCTGCTCGTGTCGTTTGCATATTGATAGAGTTCCACCCCATAGTTAAATAAGAATAAATGATTCTTCGGGAACTTGTCGGTGATCTCCTGGTATTTGGCAAACAGGGAATCCTTATTTCCGTTGCCTGTTCTCAGGTTGTCCAGTTCCATAGTCAGCCAGAATGGATCGTCCGGGAATTTCGCCTTCCCGAAAGACAGGTATTTCCGGGTATTGGCTTCGTCTTTTTTCGTGTTGTAGTAGTCGACCAGCCATTTGTAGATCTCAATCATATTGGCGCTGGGAGCACTGGTAATGCCAGCATCGACCAATAGACCATAATAGATAGCCGCGGTATCTCTTTTGCTGGCTTTTTCCGCAGAAATCCCCGCATATAAGGTACAGGTCGTATCGATCTTCATGGTGGTCCATCCCTTGATGGTCATAAATGCGCTCGCTTTAAGCGCCCCGATAAAATCGGTCAGGGCGCCGGCAAAATTAGCGGCGTTATAAGCAGTTGCGCCGTCCTGGAAATACCCCTGGTAGATATCGTTCATGGGCTTAAAAGCGTCCAATTGCAGGAGGAATAATTTTTTATCATCCTTTTCGGCAAGCTCCGTATATTTCTTCAGCGACTCCATGGCCTGCGCCCGGGCATCCGGATACTGGATTTTAAGGGCGTCATTCACCGCGATGGCATTATATACTTTTGTCTTTATGTACCAGGATTCAGGATTCTTCTGGAGTTTTTCAACTGTCAATGCCTTATCTATCTCCGTTTTTGCTTCGGCAATCTTATTGGCTTTCAGAAGATCCCTGGCCTTATCCAGGTTTTGCGCCCATACACTCAAGCCAGCAGCAAGGATCAATCCGGTTAAAAGCAATCGTTTACCCAGCTTGAGGGTTGTCTTTTTAAGGTCTCCGTGAAACTTTGATTGATTCACATTCATAGTATTATTTTTAAGGAGTTCATCAAACAAAAAGGTTCCGTCTTCTCTTTTTTGTCTGAATATTTATTTTATATGTTTTCAACTAAATCATGAATACCAGTTTATTATGACGGCTTATTTTCGTCTTCGCTATCGGATTGGCCGCTACCCCCATCCTCACCGGTCTCTTCTGTTTCACCAGTTTTCTCTACTTCACCGGTTTCTTTCACGGCAATTTCCCCGATCCCGTTGTCCGTCGCTGCAGGCGCAATTAAGATGCCGGTTTCCTCGGGAGCATCTTCCAGTTTATCCAGTCTTGTGATCGCCGCAATCTCATCACTCTCATCGAGGCGGATCAGTTTGACCCCCTGGGTGGCCCTTCCCTGCTCGCTGACACCTTTTACAGACATCCGGATCGTAACCCCGCTCTTACAGGTGATCATCAGGTCTTCCTTTTCAGTGACCTCAAGGATACCTACTAGTTTACCGGTCTTTTCCGTTACGCTAATGGTCTTAACCCCCTTGCCTCCGCGGTTTGTGATCCGGTATTCATCGATCGGCGTTCTTTTCCCATATCCTTTTTCACTGACCACCAGGACCGTCCGCGTTTTATCTTCCCTATTGACACAGATCATGCCAATCACTTCGTCCGTGGCATCGTCTACTTCGATTCCTCCCACCCCGATGGCTCCGCGACCCGTAGGACGCACTTTTTGTTCTTCGAAGCGGATGGCTCTGCCGCTTTTAACGGCCATCAGCACTTCGCTGTTCCCGTCGGTCAGCCTCGCTTCCAGGAGCCTGTCGCCTTCGTTGATCGTGATGGCGATGACGCCTGTCTGACGGGGACGGCTGAAATCCTGGAGAGAAGTCTTTTTAACGACTCCCTGCTTGGTGCAGAGAATAATATAGTGGCTGTTGACAAAAGTTTCGTCTTTAAGGTCCTTGACATCCACGATGGCCCTGATCTTATCATCGGGAGGGATCTGGATCAGGTTTTGAATGGCGCGGCCCTTGCTGGTCTTGTCCCCATCAGGGATCTCATAGACATTCAGCCAATAACACCTCCCTTTTTCGGTAAAGAAAAGCATGGCATGGTGGGTAGAAGCCACGAAGAGGTGTTCGATATAATCTTCTTCCCTGGCCTTGCCGCCTATGGCCCCTCGGCCGCCGCGGCGTTGCTGGCGGAATTCGGTGGCCGAGGTGCGCTTGATATAACCCAGATGGGAGATCGTGATCACCACATCTTCTTCCCGGATCAGGTCTTTGATGCTCACCTCGTCATCCAGGTAAGTGATCTCCGTTCTGCGGGTATCTCCGAATTTTTCTTTGACTTCCAATAATTCTTTGATGATCACCTCGAAACGTTTGCCTTCATCGGCCAGCAGTTCCTTCAGAAAATTGATCNNATCTTATCTCTTTCCATTCCGGTAAGACGCTGCAGGCGTAATTCCAGGATGGCTTTTGCCTGTATCTCGTCCAATCCCCAACCGGCGTTCACCAGTCCTGTTCTGGCCATATCCGGTGTGGACGAGTTCCTGATCAGGGTGATCACTTCGTCCAGGTGATCCAGGGCGATCAGGAATCCCTTAAGGATATGGGCTTTCTTTTCGGCTTCTCTCAGTTCGAACTGGGTGCGCCGGATAACCACCTCATGGCGGAATTCGACGAACTCGCTGATCATTTCCCGAATGTTCAGCGTACGCGGTCTTCCCTTCACCAGGGCCACGTTGTTGATACCATAGGAAGTCTGTACTTCCGTATGTTTATATAGCTGGTTGATTACCACATTGGCCACCGCATCCCTTTTCAGGTCGATGACGATACGGGTGCCTTCTTTACTGTTCGATTCATTGTTGACATGCGCAATCCCCTCCAGGATCTTTTCATTCACCAGTTGGCCGATCCGGTCGCAAAGGGCATCGCGGTTCATTTGGTAAGGCACTTCTGTGATGACGATTTGCTCCCTTCCGCTGGCCTTGGTATCGACGTGTAATTTCCCACGCAGAACGACACGGCCCCTTCCGAAGTGCATGGCGGCTTTTACGCCTTCCATACCGTAAATGATGCCCCCGGTAGGGAAATCCGGTGCTTTCACAAAAACCATCAATTCTTCCACAGTGATATCCCGGTTGCCTATGTAGGCAATACAGCCGTCAATGACCTCCGAGAGGTTATGCGGCATCATGTTGGTAGCCATACCTACGGCTATGCCGCTGGAACCGTTCAGAAGCAGTTGGGGAATGCGGGAAGGTAGCACCGTTGGCTCTTTCAGGGAGTCGTCAAAATTCGATTGGAAGTCCACGGTGTCTTTTTCGATATCTTCCAGCATGGCTTCTCCCATCTTATGAAGCCTGGCTTCC
>PLXD01000035.1 GCA_003151295.1 Chitinophagaceae bacterium
GGAGTGAGGCTTATCTGGCCGAAGCGCAGAGACTGAGCCACACAGGCAGCTTCGGCTGGGACGTTTCCAGTGGAGAGATTCACTGGTCTCGGGAAACCTTCCGGGTGTTTGCGTACGAACCGACGGCCAAGATTACGATCGAACAGATCATGCAGCGGACTCACCCGGAGGACAGATCGACTGTGCAGCATTTAATCGATTGCGCTGCACGTGAGAGGCAGGAGCTCGATTTCGAACACCGCCTGCTACTGCCCGATGGGTCCATTAAACACGTCCAGGTTGTGGGCTATCCCTCCGAGAAAGAACCGGGCAGCTTTGAGTTCGTGGGAGCGGTGACGGACATCACCGAGCGCAGGGCAGCGGAGGCTGATCTCAAAAGGGCTCTCGACGAAATCAAGACCTTGCGGGACCAACTCTACAAAGAGAATATCGCGCTGCGGGAAGAAATCGACAAAACATCCTTGTTCAAGGAGATTGTGGGGGAGTCGCCGGCTTTGCAGGCAGTCCTCACCCGTGTCGCCAAGGTCGCCCCAACCGACTCAACCGTGCTAATCACCGGGGAAACCGGCACCGGCAAGGAACTCATCGCCCGTGCCATCCATAGACGGTCGCGGCGCTCTTCGCGAGCCTTTGTAAGCGTGAACTGTGCTGCGACCCCCGCGGCGTTGATCGCCTCGGAGCTTTTCGGTCACGAGAAAGGGTCCTTTACCGGCGCCGTTACACGGCGTATCGGAAAATTTGAAGAGGGGGACAAGGGAACCCTGTTCCTGGATGAGATAGGCGAGCTGGATATCAATCAGCAGGCTAAACTCCTTAGGGTATTGCAGGAGCGCGAGATAACGCGTGTTGGCGGTAACGCGATCACCAAGATCGATGTCCGTATCGTTGTGGCTACCCATAAAAATTTGCTGGAAGAGGTCAGGAACAAGAATTTCAGGGAAGATCTTTATTATCGCCTGATCGGTCTTCCTATCCAACTGCCGCCTTTACGGGAGCGGGGGAATGATATCCTGATCCTGGCCAAGCATTTCATCGACGGCTTCTGCAAGGAAAATAAAATATCCAAAAAGACCCTGTCGCCCGAGGCGCAGCAGAGATTGTTACAATATCCATTCCCCGGAAACGTCCGGGAATTGAAATCCGTGGTCGAGTTGGCGGTGGTCATGGCTGATGAAGATCTGATACAGTCGGAGCATATTACCCTTAACACATCCGCCAGTATCGCGGATCTGCTGAACAAGGAGATCACGCTGAAAGAATTTGAGGTCCAGATCATTCAACATTACCTGGACAAATATGAGAAGGATGTGCTGCTGGTAGCTAAGAAATTAGATGTAGGCAAGTCTACCCTGTACCGTATGATCCAGAACGGGGAGCTGAAAATTAAGTAATGGATTGGAAATGTATTAACTATTTGAAAGTCATAACAAGGCCCATATGAATCTTCAACAGGAATTGATTATTCTCAAACAACAATTGCAAACCGAGCGGGCAGCCCGCCGGAGGGCGGAGCAATTGTTGGAGGAGAGCCGGAAAATGAAGATAGAGGGGAGTTGCCTGGCGGGAGAATCTGTTGGCATCGCCGAAGGCCCGGAAGAGGACCTGAGCGAAGCGGATGAGGCCGGGAAAAAGATCCTGGACGAGCACTTTTTCATGGAAGAAGTGTTGAACAAGACGCCGGCCGGGATCATTGTTGTGGATGCACAATATCGTTACCTGTTCGCCAATCCTATGGCGATCAGTGACCCTGCTCTCAGAGAGTGGATGATCGGCAAGACCAATGAGGAGTTTTGCCGGTATACGGGAGGTGGGGAAGCGAAAGCGAAGGCGCGAAGGGAAATTTTCGAGAAGGTCCTTCTGTCCAAGCAATTGATAGAATGGGAAGAAAAGAACGAAAATGCGCAAGGCGAGGTGGAATATTTTTTATGCAAGGTCTATCCTGCTCTTGACGAACTGGGCGAAGTGAGGTGGGTGATCGTATACGGGGTAAACATCACGGAGAGAAGAAAATTTGAGGAGAAGGTCCGGTTCAGTGAGAAAAGATACCGGGATCTCTTCAGCTATAGCCAGGCCCTGATCTGCACACATGATATGGAGGGGACCCTGTTGACTATCAACCCAGAGGTCTCGAAGACCCTGGGTTATTCCGAAGAGGAAATGCTCGGACGGAAGATACAGGCGTTCATCCCGGAAGACAACCAGGCTCAATTCGAAACGGACTATTTATCCGCGATCCGGAATAATAATAATATAGTGAACGGGGTCTTTTGCATACTTAGCAAGGACGGCCAGAGGATCTACCTGCTGTACAAGAATTACCGGGTGGAGGAATCCGGTCTGGAACCCTATGTTATCGGCTTCGCCCAGAATGTAACCGATCGCATTGAGGTAGAAAAGGAACTCCGTTTCGCCAAGCAGATATCGGAAGAAGGCGCCCGGGCAAAAGAGACTTTCCTGGCTCATATGAGCCATGAGATCCGCACCCCTATGAACGGTATTTTGGGTATTGCAGGTCTCCTGGCAAAAACAAAACTGGATGATCAGCAGCGGAATTACCTGCAGTTGATCCAGGAATCGGCCAACAACCTGTTGGTGATCGTAAATGATATCCTGGACCTGGAAAAAATCATAGCCGGTAAACTGAACCTGGAAAGGATCGGCTTTAAGATCGTGAATAAGATCGCTACCACCATTCAGTCCTTTATTTACAAGACCGAGGAGAAGGAGCTGGGGCTTATTTTCAGGAATTTCATTCCCGCAGATCTCGTAGTCACCGGTGATCCGTACCGCCTAAGCCAGGTGTTAAATAATATTTTAAGCAACGCGCTGAAATTTACGGAAAGCGGTCATATCGATATTTCGACGGGTGTTTCCGAAAAGAAGGAAGGCTCCGTCACGATCGAGATCACGGTAAAGGACACTGGTATCGGCATTAGTGAAGAGCGCATTAAGAAAGTATTCGAACCCTTTGTACAGGCAGATGCCACTATCTCACGAAAGTACGGCGGGACAGGGCTGGGATTGACCATCTGTAAACACTTGATCGAAATGCAGCAGGGCGAGCTGTTTGTGCAAAGCGAGGAAGGTAAAGGCTCTGCTTTTACAGTAAGAATCCCCTATCATATAAGTACAGAAGAAATGGAAAACGAAACAATTCAGGACAATCAGGAAAACAAGGAGATCAATTACAAGAGCTTAGGGCGCAAAAGGGTATTGGTTGCAGAAGACGTGGAACTGAACCAGTACCTCGCTAAACATATACTTGAGTCCTGGGATTTCGAGGTAGTCATTGCCAATAATGGTAAAGAGGCCCTCGATCACCTGCAACAGGCATCCTTCGACTGCATATTGATGGATGTTCAGATGCCCGAGA
>PLXD01000430.1 GCA_003151295.1 Chitinophagaceae bacterium
ATGAGCCGATGCTCGACAATCCCACCAATATGGATATCGACGAGAAGGGAAGGGTCTGGATCTGTGAGGGGTATAACTATCGAAACCAGGTCAACCCCCAGAACCCTTATCGTAAGGAAGGCGACCGGATCCTGATCCTCGAAGATACCGATGGCGATGGGGTCGCCGACAAGCAGACCGTGTTCTACCAGGGAACGGATATCGATGCGGCCCTGGGCATAGCCGTATTGGGCAATAAGGTGGTCGTATCCAGGAGTCCCAATGTGTACGTATTCACGGATACGGACGGGGATGGCAAGGCGGATAAAAAGGATACCCTGTTCACAAACATCGGAGGCATCCAGCATGATCATGCCATCCACTCCTTTAATTTCGGACCCGATGGGAAGCTGTATTTCAATTTCGGCAATGAAGGGCATGGCATCCGCGATAAGAATGGCAAAGAGATCGTCGACCTTGCCGGGAATGTCGTGAATAATACCGGTCATCCTTATCGCCAGGGCATGGTCTTCCGATGTAACCCGGATGGAACCGGTTTCGAAGTGTTGGGGAACAATTTCCGGAATAATTATGAGGTAGCGGAAGACTCTTATGGTACGATGTGGCAATCCGACAATGACGATGACGGCAATCGCGGCGTCCGTATCAATTACGTAATGCCTTATGGCAATTACGGCTACAAGGACGAGATGACCGGCGCAAGCTGGGACGACCGTCGCATCAATAGGGAAGACTCTATTCCTTACCGCCACTGGCATCTGAATGATCCGGGTGTCGTACCGAACCTTTTACAGACGGGAGCGGGCAGCCCGACCGGTATCCTCGTCTATGAAGGGGATCTGCTGCCGGAAAGGTTCCGGGGCCAGATCATCCATTCGGATGCAGGTCCCAATGTCGTGCGCTCTTATGCGGTGACCCCTTCCGGTGCGGGATACACGGCGACCATTAACAACATTGTGGAGGGTAAGCACGACAACTGGTTTCGTCCGTCCGACGTCTGCGTAGCCCCGGATGGCTCTTTATTCATCGCGGACTGGTATGATCCTGGCGTCGGTGGTCACCAGGTCGGTGACCTTACGAGGGGCCGTATCTTCCGGGTGACTACGGAAGGCCATGAAAAATATACGATACCCGCCCTGGACCTCAGCAGCCCGGAAGGCGCGATCAAGGCATTGCAGAGCCCCAATCTTTCTACCCGTTACCTGGCCTGGGAAAAACTGCATGGATGGGGAGAACAAGCGATCCCCGTGTTGGAGAGCCTCTATCATTCAGACAATTCCCGTTTCCGGGCACGCGCTTTATGGCTGCTAAGCAAGATCCCTTCCAAAGCAAACCAGTATATCGGCGACGCTCTTAAAGACAAGGATGAGAATATTCGTATCACGGCTCTCCGCGCCGCGTTGGAAATCCATGCCGATACGATCGCGATCGTAAAGACCCTGGTGAATGATCCTTCCTGGGCCGTGCGTAGAGAAGCTGTGCTGGCTTTGCGTCATAATTCATCTGCCGGGGCGGCTGATCTATGGGCTTCCTTTGCCGTTCAATATGATGGCAAAGACCGCTGGTATCTCGAAGCCCTTGGTATCGCTGCCGATAAGTTATGGGATGCGGACTTCGCCGCCTGGATGAAGCTCGTCAATAATAAATGGGATACCCCGGCCGGCAGGGATATCGTCTGGCGTTCCCGCACAGATGCTTCCTTGCCTCTTTTGGCCCAGATCCTTGCCGACCCTGCCAGCGATCCGCAGCAGCATCTCAAGTTTTTCCGGGCTTTTGATTTCCACCAGGGAGCGGAAAAACAGAAAGTATTGTTGTCTTTGCTGGAAGGCCATCATCCTTCGCAGGCACGGATCGACGAGCTTGTGCTGATCTTGCTGGACCCCGCCAAAACGCCCATGACGCCTTCCCTGAAGAAAGCGATAGCGTTGGGATTGGGTGCAGTGCAGGGGACGCAGGATTATGTGGACATCGTAAATCGCTACCATCTGAAAGACAAGGGCCCGGAATTGCTGAGCTTAGCAGAGCAGGGCGGCAACGATGATCTCCGTTCCAATGCCCTGCAGACTTTGCTGAATGCAGGGGGTGGAAAGCTGGTCGAAGGCGCGATCGCACAGCAAAATGCAGCCTCCGCCTCTTTGATCGGGATACTGGGCATGGTAGAGGACAAAAAGAACAAGGAAATTTTACAGACCGTGATCCTCGATAAAAAATACAGCCTGGAATTGCGTTTGGATGCAGCAAAAGCCCTGGGAAGGGATTGGACCGGCGAGGACCGGCTGTTGCAGTTGGCTGAGGATAAGAAATTGCCGGAAGATCTCATGGACAGCACCGCTGTGATCCTGGCGCATTCCAATCGTGATGAGATGCGAAAACAAGCCGGCATCGTCCTGCCCGCCGTCAATACCGGTGGTGGCAATACCATTGATCCGATCAATAAGCTGGTGAGGCTGTCGGGCAATGCCGAGGCCGGTAGCAAGGTTTTTACGGCCTATTGTGCGGCCTGCCACCAGGTGGATAATGTGGGGATCAATTTTGGCCCCAATTTATCGGAAATAGGTTCCAAGCTCTCCAAAGAAGCCCTTTATACGGCGATCCTGCATCCGAGTGCGGGTATTAGTTTCGGTTATGAAGGATACCTCTTTAAGCTGAAGAACGGGTCCCGGTTACTGGGCTATATTGCAAGCCAGACAGCCGACGAGATCACCATTAAGATGATCGGCGGGCAGTCGGAGAAACATAAGAAATCGGAGATCGTCAGCAAAAAGGATTACGGTAAATCGCTGATGACCGAAGGGTTGCCGCAGGCAATGGGTCAGGGGAAGTTCGTGGAGCTGGTTGAATATCTTTCGACGCTGAAGAAGAAGGGGTAGACACGATTAGAAGCCACTGAAAAGATGTAAGATACTTTTAAGTGCTTTATACTTACGGGCTATTGTGCAACGCCGCTGGTCCTCGCCGAGAGTGGACAACTTGGTTTGGTGTCTTACTTTAGCCGGGCTGTTTGCTGTAATTGTAAAGGTATCGGCTGCGGAGGCGGCATTGCATCAACAGCCCGTAAGTATTGAAGACGTTAATAGGGGTGCTGATAGAGTCATTCTCCATTGCAAGTTGCAAGAGAAAATACGCAGGAACTATAATGCGATATATCAAGTAGGAGAGGGTATTTACTTTTTGTTTGTGCCTTTTAAGCTGTTTTAAAAAGGAAAATGCCTGGCTTTTTTTCCAGGCATTCTTCTTTCGATAGTACGATATAGCTAGCGGCGTATAAGCCGGGCGGCGATCTACAGAAAATTATCGCAATCACGATAGGCCCTGATCAGATCCATCTCTCCTGCTTTTCCCGGGTTCTGTGTGCCGTGTTCCATGCCCAGGATGCCTTTATAGCCTTTTTCGTAAATGTGCTTGAAGATATTCTTATAATTCATTTCACCGGTGCCGGGCTCGTTCCTATTGGGATTATCGCCGATTTGGATATAGCCGATCTGGTCCCAGGACCAGTCCAGGTGCTGGATGATATCGCCCTCATTGCGCTGCATGTGATACATATCGAACAGCATCTTGCAGGAAGGGCTGTTGACGGCCTTGCATATTGAATAGCCCTGGTCGGAATAGCGCAGGAAGAGGTCGGGGTTGTCGCTCAGGGATTCTATGACCATGACGAGTCCCTCTGGTTCAAATATTTCCGCACAACGTCGAAGCATGTCTATCACATGGGCCGTCTGTATGCCGATAGGCAGTTCGCGGTCGAAATAGCTCGGTACAACGGTCATCCATTTGGCATACGTACGCTTGGCTGTTTCGACCGCCTCGTGGCAATAATTGACGAATTTATCGGTGAATTCCTTCTTGCCGGTCGTAAAAGAGGTCTTCCAGTTGTCGCCGTCATCGATCACAAACACGCCCATACGCATTCCCAGCTTGGCCATGAGATCGCCTATTTTTTGCTGTTCGGCCTTGTCACGGCCCATCATTCCATTGTCTTCCATGGCACGGAAACCCATGTCATAAGCCCATTTGATCTGGTCCAGGAAGTTTTCTCCCGCGTTCTCGTGAAACATCCCGTCGTGGATCCCATAATAAAGGTTAAAAGGCTTGCCGTCAAAAACCTCTTCTTCCCTTTTCACAGGATTGGCCTTAAGGGCGGCGCCCGTGAGCAAGGAAGCTCCGGCAGCCAGGATAGATTTTTGCATGAAATTCCTGCGTTGTATATGATTGGCTTTTTATTTTTACGGTTAAGTTAAGCCAAAGGTATGAATGTAATATTTTTTAGAGCATTAAAGGAAAAACCTGCGGAATATAGCGCAAACGTTTGATCAGAAGGAAAAGCAAGGGACTTGTTATTTTTAACGGTAGTATGACCTTCATTCACCGGAATAATACGAGCTCCATGAAATTTTCCCTTTTCTTCCTGATCCTGCTGCTTAGCGGAATATCTCTCCTGGCTCAACCTTTTGCTTCCTGGAAGGGCAACGTGCTGGTATTGGATAACGGCCTGATCAGCCAGGAATTGGTAGTCGGGGTTGAGGCGACCGGCGAAGGTCCCCTGATTATAAAAAAGTTGCAACTGCCGGCCGATCCTTTCAATTATGCCGCACCGGATTCAAAGGAGTTCTCGCTGGTGATGGATCAAAAGGAATACGATGGCAGTTCGGTCTGGCATCTGGTATCTTTTACAACAGCCGGCGACGATCGCCGGGGCAATGGAGCCACTATCAGCCTGGAAGGACGCGAAGCATTGCGGGGTATCGGACTGCAGATCACTTATCTTTTATATCCGGGGCTACCGGTTATCCGCAAGCGTATAACGGTTTCCAACCATACCGGGAAAGAGGTCCGGCTTGAATCGCTGGAGGTGGAAAGTCTGCGGCTCAATTTCTCATATGTGGGATCTGTCCTCTATACCAATTATTGCAGACAGAAGCATTTGGGCTCCTATACCGGCAATTGGGACGACCCTTTGGTGGCCGTTCATTCTTATGATGCGGATCGTGGCCTGCTGATAGGAGATGAAGCGCCCGGTGTACTGAAGCGTATCGACTACAACCTGGAGGATAATGAGCTGAATGCGGGCCTCACACATGCTCATGACCCTTATCCTTTCCGGAAATATATCGGGGTAGGGGAGGAATGGTCCTCCCCGCAGGTATTCATTATTCCCTACAGCAGGCAATATGATCCTTCCCACACCTTAAATACGGTGCTGGCGGATTTCGAGCGGAAATACATGGGGCTGAGGATCTATGAAACGCCGCATCGCCCCGCTATCATGTATAACAATTATGTGCCTTTCCGGGATGACTACAATGATACACTACTGATGACTGTGGCAAAGGCCGCCGCTGCATGCGGTATACGCCAATTCGTGATCGATTGCGGATGGCATACCGACAGCGCCAGTATCGGGAAGGATGTCTCCTGGATGGATAATTGCGGGGACTGGATCATTGACCGGCGGAAATTTCCTCATGGCCTTAAACCGGTCTTTGACAGCGTGCGGAAATTGGGAATGGAGCCGGGACTTTGGATCAGCGTGGGGTCGGCATCCACCTATGCCACAGTACTCAAACAGCATCCGGAGTGGGCGGTACAGGATCGGGAAGGCCAGGGCACCAGTCTTCATACAGATGGCCCCACTGCATTGAGAACGATGTGTTTGGGTACGGGATGGACGGCGTATATCAAAGAGAAAATATTGCAATTGGTGAAAGAGCTGGGGCTGACTTATGTGAAATTGGATCTTTCCGTGGTTACCAGCGCCTATGTGAACGATCTTTCGCGGTCAGGCTGTTATGCGACGGGCCATCCGGGACATAAAGACCGGGAGGAGTCCTTTATTGCAATCTACACCGCTCTTTATGATCTTTTCGACGACTTGCATAAGCAGGTTCCCTCACTCTATATTGATTGCACCTTCGAAGTGGCCGGTAAGCTGCAGTTGATCGATTATGCCCTTTGCGAACATGCCGAGGGGGATTGGCTGACCAATATAGAGGCCGGTTACCCGGTCGGGGCTTACCGTGTGCGCGACCTGGCCTGGTGGAAATGCCCGGTGATGCCCGCTTCTTCACTTATTATCGGTAATCTTGCGATGGATGACCCCGATTTTATAGAAGAGCTGAAAACATTAACCGGCGTGTTTCCGATCGTGCTGGGTGATCCGCGGAAACTATCGTCCGGGCAAAAGGGCCTGATCAGGGAATGGGCCGATTGGATAGCGTCCATGCAGAAAAAGTATGACTATGACCGGTACCGCGGGGATCTGCCTGGCTTTGGGGAGCCTACAGAGCGAGGATGGGACGGATGGTCACGCATCAATACCGATACACAGGCGGGAGGCATTATAGGCTTGTTTAGGCAGGGTTCATTGGATGCAAGCCGACAGGTGGTTGTGCAGGGGCTGCGGAGCAATGGGCGCTACCAGGTGAAGCTGGCGCCAGGTAATACGGTGCTGGAAACGATGACGGGTAGAGCATTGGAGGAGCAGGGATTTGTTGTGAAGATGGATAGGCTCTATGAAAGTAAATTATTCGAGATTGCACTGATACAACATTAAGCTGTCGGGGGAATATTTATAAAACGAACGAACGCTATGACTTTAATAAACGAACTTATGACTTTAAGACACGCTAGGTATGCTAGGGGAATGACCCTACTCTTTACACTGTTTATCCTTTGCCCTGCGCCGATGCTTATGGCTCAGCAAAGTACGCAACAGGTCAGTACGCAACAGCGCAATACGCAACAACGTAATGGCAGGCCCCTCAAACGCAAAGACAGCTTCTTCGGGCTGCATTTTGATTTTCATGCGACGTCAGATGATGAACATATCGGCCGCACGCTGACTTATGGGATGATCGATTCCCTGCTGAACGAAGTCCCCCTGGATTTTATTCAGGTAGATTGCAAGGGGCATCCTGGGATATCCAGCTACCCGACCAAAGTGGCTACGCCCGCGAAGAGTTTTGATAAAGATCCGTTACGATTATGGCGGGAGGTGACGCGGAAGCACGGAGTAGCCCTCTATGTGCATTATTCAGGCGTATACGAAAAACAGGCGGTCAAGCTGCATCCTGACTGGGCCGCCGTCGATGCGTCGGGGAAAATGGATCCGGATAAGATCTCGGTGCATAGCAGGTATGCCGACGAGTTGCTTATCCCGCAATTGAAGGAATTGAGCAGGGATTATGGCATCGACGGCGTGTGGGTGGACGGAGATTGCTGGGCTGCCGTTCCCGACTATAGTCCGGCTGCCCTGAAAGCGTTTCAGGAAGAAACAGGTATTGCCCGGATCCCGCGTTCTTCCAAAGACACAGGGTATGCCCGGTTTCTCAGTTTCAACCGACAGTCTTTCCTGAACTACGTGCAACATTACGTATTGGCCATGCACTTGTTCAATCCAGATTTCCAGGTTGCCAGCAACTGGTCCTTTTCTTCTTTCATACCGGAGCCGGTGACGGTCGATGTTGATTTTTTGTCCGGTGACCTGTCGCCGGTTAACAGCTTGAATAATGCTTCCTTTGAAGGCAGGTGCCTGGCTTCGCAGGGTCAGGCTTATGATCGGCCCTGGGATATCATGTCCTGGGGGTTCACCCTGAATTGGGACAGACAGGGCATGCAAACGAAAAAGTCTGCCGTGCAAATCGAGCAGGAGGCAGCTGAAATTATCTCCATGGGCGGCGGCTTTCAGTGTTATTTTACACAGAACCGCGATGCTTCGATCAAGCCCTGGCAGATCCCTACGATGAGAGACCTGGGACGCTTTGTCCAGGCCCGAAGGGCTTTTTGCAAGGGCGCCACGCCTGTTCCGCAGGTAGCTATCCTGTATAGCGGCGCGACCCATGAGCGCGAAAGCCGGGAAATATTTACCAATGGCGGCCTGGAACGGATCAAGGGCATCACCACCGCATTGCTCGATGGGCAGCAGGCGGTAGAAATAAAGATGGAGCACCACT
>PLXD01000542.1 GCA_003151295.1 Chitinophagaceae bacterium
GCACAGCAGGCTGGCCGCGCAGACGATGAAAAGAAAACGAAGGATGTCCGGCGAGCGGACGGACGGCTCAGTCTGAGGATTTGCTGATGAGTTGGTCTGTATGGCAACTTCTTCTCCGGCGTTCAGATATTTGCTGATGCAGACGCAGGCGCCGAACTGGAGGAATAACATTCCCATTCCCAGCAGGCTGTGTGGGGGCGAGAGGATTTGGACATCCAGTCCATAAGCACTATGCCACCAGTCATCGAAGGGGGCCGAGGTGAGCATGGCAATGGCTCCCCAGATACAGAACAGGGCTCCCAGCGGGCTATAGAATACGCCCCATACCCGGACGAGGGAGTTTTTTGTGGCTGCATTGGCACGAAAGGTATTCCATAATACCTGGATGCCGGAGAACAAACCGCCGAAAATGGCTCCCAGGTAGATCAGGATATGCGGGGGTGAAAGGAATTTATCCCTCCCGATGGACACATGCCAGGAAATATCCCACAAAATGCCGATGACCGTCAGAAAGGATGCCAGCGATACGGCATAGATATACAGGGGAATAGCGGGGTTGGCAAGAGCCATCTTCGTTCGCTCCGCGGNNGGGGGGGGGCTAAAGGTGATTGACATGCTTCTGGATGTTTGACTTGAAACTATATAACAGTAAACTAAAGAATAAAGATGATTATTTATACTCATTTTTATCTATTCCTTTCCTGATCCGATGAGAATTCCGGCTGGAATAAATCCACAAATAAGGGAAACACTTAGAAGATTATCGGGAGGGCGGTTTGGGCGGCCGGCAGGATAACGGGGCAGGCAATATTTCGTTTAAATACTCGTTATCAACCTGTTGTCGACTTGCGTCAAACCTGTCGCCGACCTGCTTTCAATCACCAATTTGTTTTGACAAGGTCCGTTCCCGCCTAAAATTTTCAGTCATGAAGAAAATAGTACAGTTCTGTTTCGTCTCTTTATTCCTGGTATGCTCCACGGGTTCTTTCCTCGTTGCCCAGGAGACGAAGAATGGCGTTGTAAAAGACGGCGACTGGTATTTTACCAATAAGGTCTATACACAGGGGGATTACGGGTATGGACAGGTGGAATATTCCGGAAAGAAAGAAGGGGTGGCCTTCATCAATGAATCCGGGAGGCTCGCGGGGGATGTCCAGATACCCGGTCATATCCTGGGGATCGGCCGATCCGCATCGGGGATTATCGCATTCTATACCCAGGAATGGAGCGAGCGTTCTTACAAACGCATCCGGACCATCAATGCCGCGCTGATCGATCCGGTCCAGAAAAAGATCCTGCTGGATAAGACGGTTTATAGCAATCCCGGCAGCGATGAGCCGATGCCCGAAATCGGCAATGACCCTGAAGGAAACTTCGAGTACCTGTTGATCCGCGGGGTCCGGTTTAAGGACGAGATCGATGTCACGCTCTCCATGAGCTTTGTTTTTTTCTCTCCCGGCCTTGAGGCTTCCGCCAGGCCTTTTCCGTCAGTGGCCATCGGCAATACTTATATTGGAAGCTGCACGGGTTTTCACAAAGAGGTATTTGTCACCAGCCAACTGAATGGCCGGCTGATCACGGAAAAATTCGATCAGGCGGGAAAATTAACAGACAGTCTGTCGGTAGCGGCTCCTTTCCGGAAAGGAAGGCATTTCGACGCGCTGCTCGGCCTGGACAGACCCAGCGGAGGATCCGTTCAAGTTGCTGTCAAATATATCGAACAGAACAAGGACTATATCTCGGGTCTGTTCCGTTTCGATTTTGAAACGGGCAAGACCTATGCCGCGGTGGGTATCGCCCTTGCAAAGGACTATACCATGCATTTGAAAGAGCTGCAATCCGATATCCGGACCTCCCGTCTGAGATCGCTGGAAGACCTCAAACCTGTCGAACTCTTCGAAACGGGAGATAGGATCATCGTCGTCAGCAATATCGAATATACTTCCAGCCTGGGTATCCGCGACGTTCCCCCGAAATATACCAGCGGAGCGGGTATCGTTACCGTATATGATAAGTCCCTGAAGCTGATAAAGGAATTCGTGCTCGACAAAAAACTGGAATGCACCGTCAATCTCAATGGCGGGCTCGGCTCCCGGTTCGTAAACGGGAAATTGTATATCCTTTCGCCGGAACTTCCCGGCAATGGCAATGGCCTGAGCGATTTTTGCTATCTCCTCGATCCCATCGGCCTCACCCTCGATAAGAAAAAGCTGGATCGTGTCAATGCTTCCGGCGGTATGGTGCTGAATCCGACGACCGTCTTCTGGTTTCCCGACCATTTGATCATGAGCCATGTCATAGGAGAACATTTCCTGGGAACCCGGTGGACCACTACCCTTCAGAAGGTCAGCTTGCAAAGCCTTCGCTCAGAATAAAGAGCTTCGGCACTATTCGATCTCTTTTGATTTTATTTCAACCAATTTTCCCGAAAGGGATAAATTATTTTTTTATTATAATTAGTCTACTTATTTTGTAGGATAATAAGGATAGTTATTTCGCGTCGGAGCAGCATCGTTTTGAACTTCTTTTTGCTCATTGGGATATCGAAGTGGCTAATGAGCCGTTGAAATAAACGATGATTTTTTTGACAGATCTTTACACGATCCCGGCGAGTTCCAGGCTCTTCTTCTTCAGCTTCCTGATCTCGACATCTTCGATGATGGGCTCGGGGGAGAGTATGAGGGAGGTATTATTCTCCTTCCACCATTTGTGATGCTTGAGCTCCCGGAAATGAATAACGCCGACCAGGTATTTGCGGTCTGTTTCTGCATGCCATTCCTCTATCCATTCGAACTTATCGCGGGGGATGTATTTCCAGTCGTCAAAGCTTACATAGATCCGTATGAAGAAATCGTTTGTGAGCTCGTGGGGCTGATGATGGTAGAGTTTTTTGTACTCGTATTTGTATTGATAACGCAGGGCCGACAGATCGCTCAGGACCGCCGAGGCGGTGGGGAAACTGCCGGCGCCCTTGCCGTAAAAGAATTGTTTGTCGGCAAATCCGCTTTCGATCACCACTCCATTATACTCGTTCTTCACAAAGACCAAGTGATCGTCCTGTTTTACGAATTGGGGAAGGACAAAGGCCGCAACCTTTCCATTCTCCAGTTTCTTCGCCTGGGCGACCAGTTTGATATCATAGTGTTTTTCTTTGGCCACGACCGCATCACTCAGCTGGATATCCTGGATGCCGTTAAATACGAGGTTGGTTGTTTTTTCTATTATTCCGTAAGCGTGCGTTAGCAAGATGGTCCATTTATTGGCGGCGTCATAGCCCTCTACATCCAGCGAAGGGTCGCTTTCGGCAAAGCCGAGCTGCTGGGCCAGAAGCAAAGCCTCCTGGAAGTCCAGCTTGTCCTCGAACATTTTGGTGAGGATGAAATTCGTAGACCCGTTCACAATCGCCTTGATGGAATGCAGCAGGTCATTATCATAATATTCTTCCAGGTTNNCGACGATCACATTGACGTCGGGGTCGGAGAGCAGTTCCTCCCTGTCCGTGGTGAAAAGGTCCGCCGGGGCTTCCCTCTTCTTACCGGGGTTCTTGATACAGACCTTTTTGATAGAGGCTTTTAATGAAGGGGTCTGTTGCAATATCTTGTACAGGCCTTCTCCCACTACGCCGAATCCGAATAAACCGATCGTAAGCTGCTTATGTGCTTCCATGCAATGCATTGTTATTGGGTGGTGAATATGTCCTTCGGAACCGGTTTGCCGGATGGCGGACCTGAGCCGAAAAGTCGGCAAAGTTCCCCATTTTTTCGGGAAATGAGGGGAAAATTGTTTCAGGACCGGTCGATAACAGATGTTTCAGGATCTGTCGGTAGCAAATGTTTCAGGACCTGTTTATGGCATTNNTATCAGTTCCGTCAGGACGGTCGATTCCAGCAGAAAGCCGTCATGACCGTAGTTAGAGTCGATGACTTTGTAAACTGCTCCGGGGATCAGTGAGGCGATCTCTTGCTGCTCGACTGGCGGGAAAAGTATATCCGATTCAATACCAATGGTTAGTGTTTTAGCCTTCACCTTTTGCAGGGCTTTTTCGATCCCTCCGCGTCCGCGTCCGCTATGATGGGCATCCATGCCCTTGCTCAACGTATAATAGCTGAAAGCGTTGAATCTCCTGGCCAGTTTCTCTCCCTGGTAGCGTTGGTAGGACGCAGCTCCGTCCCATATTTCGTGGGCCACTCCTGCCTGCACTGTTTCTCCGAAAGGAAAATTGTCGGAGTGGGGTTGTTTTTCCCGGTAGGTATTATAGTTGCGGTACGATAGCAGTGCGATAGCCCGAGCGGTCTTCATGCCTTCCAGGCCGGCTTTGGGTTGTCTTTCAGGCCAGGTGGGGTCGGTCTCGATGGCCATCCGCTGGGAAGTGTTAAAGGCAATCCCCCAGGGGGAATGCCGGGCATTGGTCGCGATGGGAAAAATAAAGTCGAAGCCCTCCGGCTCTTCGATGGCCCATTCCAGCAATTGCTGCCCACCCATGGATCCGCCGATACCGATATGGATTTTTTCGATCCCCAGGAAATCCTTCAGCGGGCGGTAGGCCCGGATCATATCCCGTGGGGTGAAAAAGGGAAAATCATGATAATAGGGTTTTCCGGTTTCCGGTTTTTTGTCCAGGGGTCCGATGCTTCCGTAACAGCTTCCGGGCATGTTCACGCACACGATGAAATGGTGGGAGGGGTCGAAGAGACGGCCTTCCCCTGTCAAACCCGGCCACCATTCCAGGGGATCGCTATTGGCGGTAAGCGCATGGAAGATCCACACGGCATTATCTTTAGCCGCGTTCAGTCTTCCATGCGTCGTATACGCCAGGTGATAGCCTGGCAGAATCGTGCCGGATTCGAGGGTAAGGGGATGGTCGTATTTGAATACTTTATAATTTGTCATTTAGCTGCTTGCAGTTTAGGGGCCGCGATGTTCTCGAATGCCTGTTCGAAATCGGCTTTGATATCGGCAATATGTTCGATACCCACGCTGACCCGCACCTGGTTAGGCAGCACACCTGCCGAGGCCTGTTCTTTTTCACTTAATTGTTCATGGGTGGTGGAGGCGGGATGGATCACCAGGGTCTTGGCATCTCCTACATTGGCCAGATGGCTGGCCAGCTTCAGGGAATCGATGAATTTACTGGCATATTCCTTGCCGCCGCGGATGCCGAAATTCAGGACGCCGCCGAAACCGTTATTGAGATATTTTTTTGCCAGTTCGTGATAGGAGTTGCCTGGCAGTCCCGGATATTGGACGAACTCGACCTGGGGATGTTTCTCCAGCCATTGCGCGAGATCCAATGCATTATCCACATGGCGTTGAACGCGTAATGAGAGGGTCTCCAATCCCTGTAATAAGAGGAATGCGTTAAAAGGGCTTTGTGAAGGACCGAAATCCCGCAGACCTTCCACTCTTGCCCGGATCGCAAAGGCGATATTAGGCAGTCCCAGCGGATTGCCTTCCCCGAATACATCCCAGAACTTTAGGCCATTGTAGCCTTCGGAAGGTTCCGTGAATTGCGGGAACTTGCCATTGGCCCAGTTATAATTACCGGCGTCCACGATCACGCCGCCGATCGTCGTGCCATGACCCCCAATCCATTTGGTAGCCGATTCCACGACGATATTAGCGCCCCATTCGATCGGGCGGAACAGATAGCCTGCTGCGCCAAAAGTATTGTCTATTATCAGGGGCAGGTCATATTCTTTGGCGAGGTCGGCTATTTTCTTGAAATCGGGAATGTTGAGGCGGGGGTTGCCGATCGTTTCCAGGTACAGGGCCTTGGTATTCTTATCGATGTGTTTGACGAAACTTTCCACATTATCCCCATCGGCGAACCTTGCTTCGACACCCAGGCGTTTGAAGGCCACCTTGAATTGGTTGTAGGTGCCTCCATAGAGATAGGTGCTGGCAACAAAATTATCGCCGGCCTGAAGGATATTGTTCAGGGCCAGGAACTGTGCGGCTTGTCCCGAACTGGTCGCCAGCGCTGCCACTCCTCCTTCCAGCGCGGCAATGCGCTGCTCGAAAACGTCGGTCGTCGGATTCATGATCCGCG
>PLXD01000073.1 GCA_003151295.1 Chitinophagaceae bacterium
GGTTGCCCTGCACGAGATATTCCTGGAAGCCGTCCTTGAAATATCCGGACTTGTCGGCGCCATACAACCTTTTCGTATTGGTCTCGTTATCGCAAAAAAGGTGCTGGGTTTTTTGCTCTACATAGAGTGTATGATCTCCTAATGCCGTGTGTGAGATACAGATATTGCCGTCATTGGAGGACATCATCTCCGGCTTGTAAGCATTGTATCCCCAGGCCCAGGTATTCCTGAACCATAAGGTCGGTAAGACATTCAGCGAGGCTTCTTCCCGTCCCCTGTTATGCACGGNNGATATCGTCGATGCCGGCCTTGGCGTATTCGATAAAAACATCGAAATATTTGTCCTCGTCGAAGATACCTGTGTCCAGCAGTTCATATTCCGGATCCATCCGGGTCCTCTTCCGGTTCTCTTCCAATAATGTATTATAGGGGTATTCCGATTGGGGATACTTATAAAGCATCTTCATATAGCTATGGGTCGGCGAGCCGTCGAGATAATAATAGATCTCTTTTACGTCTTCTCCGTGGTTACCCTCATAACCCGTCAATCCGAACAGTCTCTCTTTAATGATAGGATCTTTCTTATTCCAGAGCCCTACGGCGAAGCAGAGCAATTGTCTGTCATCGCAGAATCCCCCGATCCCTTCCTCTCCCCAACGGTAAGCTTTGCTGCGTGCCATATCATGGGTCATATAGGTCCAGGCCTGGCCGTCGGCGCTATAGTCCTCCCGGACTGTACCCCACTGGCGCTCACTCAGGTAAGGTCCCCATTTTTTCCATGCCTTATCCTGCAATCTTTGTCTTTCCTGATCCATTGTATCGGTTGTATTTTTTAATCCCTCCGGGCGAAGCTCACGGGAGGGGCTTTATCCATTTGTACTAAAGCCGGGATAAAGCGTCATGCCTCCGTCTACGAAAAGGGTGATGCCGGTTACATAATCTGAATCGTCGCTGGCAAGCCAAACGGCGGCGGCTCCGATATCATCCACGATGCCCACGCGCTGGTAGGGGATGAGCTCCAATAATTTGGCTTCCGCTTCCGGGGTATCCCAGACCGTATGGTTGATCGGGGTTTTGATGGCCCCTGGTCCGATGCTGTTGACGCGTATCTTATGAGGGGCGACTTCCTGCGCGATGCTCTTCATCATCATCATGATACCCCCCTTACTGGCGGCGTAATTAGCATGGCCGGCCCATGGAATGACCTCATGGACGCTGCTCATGCAGATGATCTTCCCGGCAGCCCTGGATTTTTCCGGAACGATGCCTCTTCGCAGGAATTCTCAGATGGCTTCCCGGGCACACAGGAATTGGCCGGTGAGATTCACGCTCAATAAATAGTTCCATTGTTCCAGTGTCATATCCTGAAAAGGAGCATCCCGCTGCAGCCCCGCATTATTCACCAGGATATCCACTGTTCCGAATTTAGCGATGGTATCCGCGAACATTTTTAATACTTCCACTTCCTTACTGACATCACATTGATAGGTGATGCCGGTGCCTCCGGCCGCTTTTATTTCGGCGAGCACGGCCCCTGCGGGCGCTTCAGTAGCGGCAACCGGGTGGTTTACGACCACCGTGGCACCCGCAGCAGCCAATGCTTTGGATACCCCGGCCCCAATCCCGGAACTGGCGCCTGTAACGATCGCGATTTGCCCTGATAATTTATTTTCCATGCCGGAAACAGTTGATTGTCCCTGAAATTAAGCCGTTTTAGCCGGAAACGGTTGTTATAAAATCATTTTAATTTAACGTTAATAGTCCGGCGAAGGGATCTGCCTCATCCCCGCTTCGTAACGATTGTAAACTGTCAAAAGCGTGCAAGGCCTGTCTCGTTTCCTTACAGTCAACATTCTTAAAGATTGATAATATACTAATAATCAATAAATTGAAAAATTGGTATTTTATTGGATACCCGTTTGCCGATGGATTGAATGATAGGCAATCTTCTGTGGGCTGTCCTTGGGTCTTGCGAGCATCATGACCCTTATTATACTGGTGACCGCCCTGGCCAATCCGGTCAAAGCATTGCGAAGTGAGTAATTAACGTGCGCTTCTTGGTCTCTTAAGAATCTTTGCCGCTGTAGATCCTTTCAATGGCATCCCTGAATTTTTCCGTGACGACCTTTCGTTTGAGGCTCAGCTTGGGCGTCATCTCCCCGGTCTCGACACTCCATTCGGCAGGGAGCAGGACAAATTTTTTGATCTGTTCGACATGACTGAAGTATTTATTATAAACTTCTATAATTTCCCGGTAGTGAGCCAATACGCTGGGATTACGGATCATTTCTTCATTCACGCCGATGGCAACGCCATTCTCCCGGCACCAGTCCTTTAAGTAGGTAAAAGCAGGAACGATCAGCGCACCCACGAATTTTCTTTCCGGCCCGACCACCATGATCTGTTCGATGAACAGGGACTCTTTTAACTTATTCTCAATAGGGAGGGGTGCTACATATTTCCCGCCGCTGGTCTTAAACAATTCCTTTTTCCGGTCCGTGATCTTCAAAAACTTACCGTCTACCAGGACGCCGATATCCCCGGTATGGAACCATCCATCCACAATGGCTTCGGCCGTGAGATCGGGTCGCTTGTAATAGCCCATCATCACATTGGGCCCTTTGCACAGTATTTCGCCGTCTTCGGCAATCTTCACTTCTACATGAGGGATTAGCGTCCCCACCGTTCCGAATTTTCTTCCTCCTATCTCGTACCGGTTCACACTGATCACCGGGGAGGTCTCCGTGAGCCCGTACCCTTCCATGACTGGCACCTTCGCCGCCGTGAAAATTCTTATGAGGCGTACCTGGCAGGCAGCGCCCCCGCTGACGATGCAGATAATATTATTTCCCAACGCCTCCCTCCATTTATTGAAAATAAGCTTGTTGGCCAGAGAAAGCTGCATGTTATACCAAAGCCCCATCGGTTTGTTGATCTCGTATTTTTCGGCGAGACTATGGGCCCAGAAGAATAGTTTTTTCTTCAGTCCTGTCAGTTCGGATCCTTTCTGCATGATGCGGTCATATACTTTTTCCAGCAGCCTGGGAACGGTGGTGAACATCTGGGGCTTTACTTCTTTGAGGTTCTCACCAATGGTGTCCATACTTTCCGCATAATAGATCGGGCTGCCGTTGAAGAGGTATACATACGTCATCATTTTCTCAAAAATGTGATTCAGCGGCAGGAAGCTCAGGGCCTTTATCGGTCCCGGAGGAAGACAGGGTATGGAGTCCCTCACGTTGCTGAGTATGTTCTTATGGGATAGCATGACCCCTTTGGGCGTGCCGGTGGTTCCCGAAGTATAGATGATGGTCGCCAGGTCCTCATAACCGATCTTACCGGCGATGGACGGAAGTCTTGCGATCGCTTCGTCGGTGGCGCCGGCCAATATCTCTTTCCAATGCGTGGCCTGGGCGACATGTTCGAAGCTGTAAATTTCCAGAAGGGAGGGAACCTTGTCTTTAATGCTTAAGACCTTATGAAATAATTCTTCATCATTTACAAAAGCGATCTTTACCTGGGCGTCATTCAGCACGAACTCCAGCTCACTGACGTTGATAGTAGGGTAGATGGGGGTCAATACGGCTCCTATCTGTTGAACTGCCAGATCCAGGATAATCCATTCCGGCCGGTTCTTTGACAGGACCGCTACTTTGTCCCTGCCTTCCGCGCTCATGTCCCCGCAGGAAATCCCCAGATTCAACAGGCCTGCACAGAGTTTTGCTACCATATCGGCTACTTCGACCGTACTATACGGTTTCCATACACCATTCTCTTTAGCCGCCAGCATGTCCGGCAGCGGGCTTTCTTTAAGGTGTTGCGCAAGGCAATCGAACAATCGTTTAGGTTCGGTCATATTCTTTATTTAAATAAGAGCCTTTATGGACCTTCACCGATAACAGGAAGGCAATGGGCATCAAAATAGAAAAAAAACAAAAGATCGCAAATTAAAAACGGGTTTCTTTCGCGGGAAGGAGCGTTTTCATCGGTTACAGGTCGTTCGTAGAATTACAGGCCGGCCTATTTTGAGACGATCTGGTAATATTGCCCCTGGGGTAGTTTGAATATCCTGCCTTTCTGGAAATTGTTAAAGCGTGTATACTCCTCGTTATGCGTATTGGCCCAAGTCTGGTACGTGGTCAGGTCATCTGCCGGGCCGAAGATCCACTGGTTATAGGCATCGAACAAACCTTCCTTCATTAGCTGTCGTTGGTATTCGAAGAGGCGGAAAGGAAACTGGATGGCATTTTTTTTAAACCAGTCCTCAATGAATTGACTGCGGAGGATGATGAGGGCTTCCGGCGTGACACCCATGGCAAGGGCGGATGATTGTTTGTTGATCCCGTCGAGATAAGCCACCACAAAAGTGCTCTTCGTATTCTGATCTTTTTTGACGTTGGTCTCGCTGAAAAGTTTTTTATAGGATTCAAGCAATAACTGCTTTATCTCGGCGGTGCGCTGGCTGTAACTCTCCAGGTTCAGGAAGATCTCCCCGTAGAGCAGGCTCCACACTTTATCGAAAGTGAGATAATAATACTTGCTGGCATTGTAATAATTGGAAGAGTAATTGGGATCTACTTCGATCCCTTTTTCCCATTGCCTGATAGCGGAATAATCTCCCTTGGTCCAGAGCATCTCTCCGTATTCGTTATACAGTACCCCCTCGTTTGGGAATTTTTTAATCCCCTCTTTATACAACTTTTCGCAGTCAGCCCGGTCATCGGAGCCCTTATATAGCAGGCCCAGGATCTGGTAACACTGGACATCAGCATCCGACCGTTCAATGAGTAGCTTGGCGGTGGCCAGCCCTTTTGTATAATCACGCTGCATGTAATAATCGAATGCTAGATCCTTCAGCATTTCCAGGTTGTTGGGTTCCTTTTGCAAGGCCCGGTTCAGCACGACGATGGCATTGCCAAAGTCTCCTTGCCGGGCAAACGTTTTAGCCGTCTCCAACTGGGTTTTGGGATCCTGTTGTTGCGCAAAGACGCCGGTTGCAGAAAATATCAGCAAGCAGGTTATGGGGAGGGTTCTTTGCAATGTTGTCAAAGCGACGCTATTCAGGACTTGGTAGATCTTCGATCGCATACATTAGTACTTTTTCAGATTAAAGATAAGCCATCTTAGCTGTTAGCTAATAGTTAATAGCTTATGGCTGACAGCTATAAGTTATGTATTAAGTGCGTGAGCAGCCCGTCTCTCAGCTTGGGTTCGAACCAGGTGCTTTTAGGAGGCATGACCTGGCCACTGTCTGCAATATCGAACAATTGCTGAATACTTACCGGGTATAGACTGAAGGCGATTTTCATTTCGCCGCTGTCGACCCTTTTTTCCAGCTCGGCAAGACCCCGGATGCCTCCGGCAAAATCGATTCGTTTGTCTGTCCTGGGGTCCTTGATGGCGAGTAATTTGTCCAGTACATTCTTTTGAAGGATCGTAACGTCCAGTATGCCGATGGGGTCTGCCGGATAGATCCCTTCCTTTGCCACCAACTTGTACCAGTTGCCTTCCAGGTACATCCCGAATTCATGCAATTGGGCGGGCGAATAAGCTTTATCGATCCTGCCTACCAGGAAATCTTTCTGCAGGGAATCCACGAACTCTTCCGCACTCAGGCCGTTGAGGTCTTTCACCAGTCTGTTGTAGTCCAATATCTTTAAATCGGAGGCGGGGAATAGGGTTGTCAGGAAATAATCCGCTTCCCGGCCGGCCTGATCACCAAGGGCCTTCCTGACTTTTGCCGCGGAAGCGGCGCGGTGATGACCATCGGCGATATAGGTGAAAGGAACCTGTTCGGCGAATAAATGTGTGATGTCGGTAATCGCAAGCTCCTGGTCGACAACCCATATCGTATTTGCAATCCCGTCTTCTGCAATGAAGTCGTATAGCGGGGCATGATTCTTCTGCCAGTCGCCGATTAACTGATCGATGTCCTCTACGTTCTTGTAGGCCAGGAATACATTACCTGTTTGAGCGCCGGTCGTTTTAATGTGATTGNNTGACTTGCGAATGATATCGTTTTCGTAATCATCCACGGAACTGGTACATACCAGCCCCGTTTGGCTACGGCCGTTCATGATCAACCGGTAAATATAGTAACAGGGCTTCTGCTCCTGCAGTAGAATATTGTTTTGCACGAAGGCAAGCAAATTTTCCTTCGCCTTGTCATAGACAGCCTGCGAATGTATGTCGGCCGTATCAGGCAGGTCGATCTCCGATTTGGTGATATGGAGGAATGAGTCGGGATTGCCGGCCACTTCTTCCCTGGCTTCCTTGCTATTTAATACATCATAGGGACGGGAAGCGACTTTTCGTGCGATTGCCGGCTGAGGCCTCAGTGCTTTGAAAGGAGTGATAGTTGCCATGATAGGTTGATCCTGGTTATAATAATGTTTTATCAATCTTTTGAATTACCCTTTTTTATTTGCGAAATCTTTCATCAGGTCTACGAGCACCTGTACACTGCTCAGCGGAAGCGCGTTATACAGGGAAGCCCTGAAGCCACCAACGCTGCGGTGCCCCTTGATGCCCACGATGCCCTCTTGCTTACAGATGGCCTGGAATTCTTTTTCCAACGCCGGGTCGTCGATGACAAATACAGCATTCATTTTACTCCGGTCCTCCGGGACGACCGTAGGACGGAAAACTGGTAATTCATCCAACGTCTTGTACAGGAGTCCGGCTTTTTCATCGTTGATCTTTTCAATGGCCGCCACGCCGCCGGATTTTTTCAGCCAGCGTAAGGTGAGCATACATAAATAAACTGCAAAGACAGGTGGCGTGTTTAACATGGATCCCGCTTCGATATGCTGGCGGTAGTCCATCATGCTTGGTAACTTACGATCTACTTTACCGAGAATATCTTTTTTCACGATCACCAGGTTCACCCCCGCCGCTCCGATATTCTTCTGAGCCCCGGCATAGATCAGGTCGAAACGGTTAAAGACCATGACCCGGCTGAGTATATCGCTGCTCATATCCGCCACCAGGGGGATATTCGTTTCCGGGATGCCATGCATTTGTGTTCCTTCGATCGTATTATTGGTTGTATAGTGAAAATATTTGGCGCCTGCCGGAAGGATATATCCCTTGGGAATATAAGTATAGTTCTTGTCTTTTGAAGAAGCGACTATTGCTACCTGGCCGAATAGCTTCGCTTCCTTGATCGCCTTGGTGCCCCAGGTGCCGCAATCCAGGTAAACCGCCGTTTCGTTCTCATTCAGCAGGTTCATGGGTATCTGGAAGAACTGGGTTGAAGCCCCCCCATGCAGGAATAATACCTCATGCTCTTTGTCCAGGGCCATCAGTTCCTTCACAGAGGCGATCGCTTCATCCATCACCTCCTGGAAAAGAGGGGTACGATGTCCGATCTCCAGGATGGATAGTCCCGTATTATTGAAGTCCAGGATTGCCCGGCTGGCCTGTTCGAATACTTCCCCAGGTAATATGCTGGGACCCGAATTAAAATTATAAACCACTGTTTTACGATTTAAGTGATTAAAAGAGTCGCAAAATTAAAAAGAGCCGCAAAGATAAGGAATCGTTCGTGCTGAGTGGTCACCCGTTCTCTTCAATCTCGGCGACCCCTCCTGAAATAGCAAATTTCATGGCATCGGCCGGGGTCGTATCGGTAAGGATGCGCACCCTTTCTTTTTTCACGAAGAACAGGTTGCCTGAAAAAGCATAGGATTGCGGGACATAAACCGCTACATATTCCTGGAGACCGAATTCATGCAGGTCGTCCCGGGTGATAAATCCCACCCTCCAGATATCCGGGGCATCGATGCATACCAAAACGGATTTTTCGAATTTCCTTTTGTTTCCGGCAAAGGCTTCAAAAAAGTCTTTCAGTGTAGTGTAAATCAATTTGATACCGGGCGTTCTCTCCAGGAGACGGTCGAAGAGATCCACCAGGCGGCTGACGATAAAGGAGGAGGAGATATAGCCTACAAATAGCACCAGCAGGATGACTATGAAAAAGCCCAGGCCGGGGATCCTTCTCGGATTGCCAAACCTATCCAGCCCGAAGCTGGGGAAGAGGCTATGTATGAAATTCGGAAGAATGCTGTCTATCCAGTTAAAAAAAGAGGTTGCCGCCCAGATCGTGATAATAATGGGCGCCAGGATGATCAGCCCCTGTAGAAAATAATTAAATAATTTTCGGGGTCTTAGCGGGATTTTCATGTATCGGTATTTAGTTTCCAAAAGTAGTCATTCCCGGCGATCACCCATTCCGTCCCGCAGAGGAAGGCCGGCTGAATATATAAACCACAGTCTAACGCTATGTAAAAGAGGTTCTTGCACGTAAAATGAAGAAAAAATCAAGCATTCGTCAATAAAAAATAAAAGCCGGAAACTTTGGCAACAAAAAAAGTTTCCATAGTTTTGCCCCGGAAATAAGCACCAAGGATAAGCAACAAGGGAGGTATAACTCATATGGAAGTAAAAGAACGAATACTGGAAAAAGCGGGAGACCTGTTCATGCGGTACGGCATCCGATCCATTACGATGGATGAGATAGCCGCCCAATTGGGAATATCCAAGAAGACCATCTACCAGTTCTTTACAGATAAGGATGAAATGGTTACGGCTGTGATCGATCTCGAAGTGCAAAAAAATGAGATGGAATGCATGCAGTTCCGCAAGCAATCCCATGACGCCGTTCAACAGATCTTCCTGGCCCTGGAATCCATGGAAGAAATGTTGCAGGCCATGAACCCGCAGATCCTGTATGATCTCGAAAAGCACCACCCCCGGTCCTTTAAAAAGATCAGGGACTATAAATATCATTTCCTGTACCAGGAAATAACGGATAACCTGCAATGGGGTATGGAAGAAGGACTATACAGGCCGGAGATCAATGTCGATATCATGGCGAAAATCCGAATTGAAATGGCCTTTATGCCTTTTAACCCGGATATCTTCCCGCACACGCGGTACAAGATCACGGAATTGAGCTTCGAGCTGGCCAACCATTTCCTCTTTGGCATCACAACAATAAAAGGAAGAGAGCTAACCGAAAATTACATCACTGAACGAAATAAAAAATCATCCCATGAACACACGGTTTAGTAAGGTGCGAAGAATGACTCTCTCTGTATTCTTGTTCTTTTCGCTCCTCGTGACAATAAATGCACAGGGGCAGCCGTCGGCGACGCAGCAACAGCCGTCGGCGCAGGGACAAAATATATACCGTTTTTCCCTGAAAGAGGCCATTGATTATGGCAGTAAGAACAGCGCCAAAGTTAAAAACGCACTCCTGGATTATAAGATCCAGGAGCAAAGCAACCGGGCTACCACCTCCCAGGCATTGCCCCAGATCACAGGAAATGCAGGGGTCACCGATTATTTGCAGATCCCGATCACCCCGGTGCCGGGCGCTTTTTTAAGTCCGCCGCAGCCCGGCTTCATTCCGCTCAAGTTTCAGACTCAATACAATTCCGTCGGGGGCCTGACCTTAAAACAGGTGCTTTTTGACGGGCAGGTCTTTGTCGGATTGCAGGCGCGCCACGCTTCCCTGGATTATTACCGGAAAAACCAGGAGATCACGGAGCAGACCCTGCGGGTGAATATTTATAAAATATATTACCAACTACTCTTAAGCAGGATACAAACGGATTTGATCGATACGAATATTGCAAAGACAAAGGAATTGCTGCACAACACTACGGAAATGTTTAAGAACGGATTCTCGGAGCAATTGGATGTAGACAAGGCTTCGGTACAACTCGCCAACTTCGAATCGCAAAAAATACAGGTCAATTATAATATTGACAACGGATATCTGGGCCTAAAGGTCTTAATGGGAATGCCCATCCGCGATTCCGTTTTATTGACTGATACCCTGACCTATGATATGATCAGGGACGCCGTATTAAACGATACCTACAAATATTCGGACAGGCGGGATTTCCAGTTATTGCAGATCAACAAGAACCTGAATGAATTCGATATCAAGCGGTATAAAAAACTATATATCCCCGCCCTGAATTTCACGGCCAACTATTCCCAGAATAACTATGGATCGTCGCTGGATTTGTTCCAAAAGAACTCCTGGTTCCCTTCCACCTATATCGCCTTGAATATCAGCATTCCCATTTTTGACGGGTTTTATAAGGATGCCAATATCCGGAAGTCAAAATACGCCCTGCAGCAGACCGAAAATAATATGGAAGCGCTGAAAATCAGCATTGACAATGATGTCAGCCAGGCCCAGTTACAATTTACGTCTTCCCTTGCCACCCTGGATTATGAAAAAAAGAACATGGGACTCGCCGAAAGCGTGTACAATCAGACCCGGAAAAAATTTGAACAGGGATTGGGCTCCAACACGGAGATCACTTCGGCGCAATCGGATCTGACGCAGGCGCAAAATAATTATTTGAATGCTTTATATAATGCGATCATAGCCAAGATCGATTACCAGAATTCCATTGGCAAACTATAAGTAAACTAACCTTACTGAAAAATTTAAAAATCATTGACATGCATAAGATACTGGCTATTGTTGTTATCGGCTCCATCCTGCTGAGTTCATGCGGAAGCGACTCCGTGAAGAACGATTCTCTCGAAGATAAGAAGGCCCGGCTTGAGAGCCTCAAAAGTCAGCAGGACAGGCTGGACAAACAGATCACGGCCCTGGAGTCAGAGATCGTTAAGGCGGATCCTTCTTCCACGGTAGCGGAAAAGGCAAAGCTGGTGACCCTTACTTCGCTGGCCCCCACTTCCTTCACCCATTCTATCGACTTGCAGGGGAATGTCGATGCAGTGAACACTTCCTATGTTTCTCCACGCGGAAGTGGCGGCGTTGTCAGGGCCGTGTACGTAATAAAAGGCGATGCGGTCAAACAAGGCCAGTTGCTGTTAAAGCTGGACGATGCTATACAGCGCCAGCAACTGGCCAACGCCCAGACACAATCCGCCTATGCCAAAGACATGTATGCACGCCGTAAGAACTTATGGGACCAGAAGATAGGCATGGAAGTGGACCTGATCAATGCGAAGAACCAGGTCGACCAGATGGAAAGCCAGGTTAAAATCGCCCAGGAACAATTGGATTTTACGAATGTGTATGCCGATATCAGCGGGGTAGTGGATGATATTACCATAAGGGTCGGGGAGAGTTTCGCTCCGGGCGGCCAGCAACTGCGCCTTGTGAATACGAATAATCTTAAAGTAGTCGTACAGGTCCCTGAGCTTTACCAGGAACGTGTGAAAGTAGGGACACCTGTTAAGATCGCCTTCCCGGGGCTCAATAATAAGATCGTCACCGGCACTGTACACGTGACAGGCAAAGTGATCAATACGGGTAGCCGGACCTTTCCTATCGAGGTGAGGATTCCCAACGACAAGGATATCCGGGCCAACCAGGTCTCGGTAGTTAAGATCCAGGATTACGCCGCTACCAATGCGCTCACGATTCCCGTCAATACCCTTCAATCGGACGAAAAGGGAAAATATGTGCTGGTAGGAGTAACGGATAAAGGGAGAATGGTCGCCCGGAAAAGAACGGTAACGATCGGTCAGCTGTATGCCGATAAGATAGAAGTGAAGAGCGGGCTGCAAGCAGGGGATCAGCTGATCACGGATGGTTTCCAGGGTTTGTATGACGGTCAGTTGATCACGACTAATTAAATTTAAAACACCACTCATGAGCGCTTTAGAAAATCTAACAGATAAATTCAAGCACTTCGGGCCTACTACCTGGAGCATAAAGAATAAAACAGCCATTTACTTACTCATGCTTATCGTGAGCGGAATTGGTGTCTTTCAATTTGTCACCCTCCCTAAGGAGCAGTTCCCGGACATCGTGATACCTACCATCTATGTATCTACGATCTATACGGGCAACTCGCCGAAGGATATGGAGAATCTCGTCACGCGTCCTATTGAGAAGCAGATCAAAAGTATCACGGGCGCCAAGATCAAAAAATTTACCAGCACTTCCCAGCAGGACTACTCGGCAATCGTGGTGGAGTTCGAGACGGATGTGCAAACGGATGTGGCCCTGCAGAAAGTAAAAGACGCCGTCGATAAGGCCAAACAGGACCTCCCAACCGACCTCACCCAGGAACCGACCGCCCTGGAAGTGAGTTTCTCCGACCAACCGATCATGTATGTCAATATCAGCGGAGACTATGATCAGCAAAGGCTTAAGAAGTTTGCCGACGATATGAAGGACCGGCTGGAAGAGCTCCCTGAGCTGAACCGTGTCGATATCGTAGGAGCGCCGGAGCGGGAATTCCAGATCAATGTAGACAACTATCGCATGCGTAAATCGAATATCAGCTTTGACGATTTCGATAACGCTGTAAAAGGGGAGAACCTGGATATTTCGGGAGGCCTACTCGATGTGGGAAATATGAAGCGCAACCTCCAGTTGAAAGGGCAGTTCCATACGGCTTCGGATATCGCCCAGATCATTGTCCGTAGCCCGAGTAACGGCGGCGCCGTCTACCTGAAAGATATTGCCACCATCAGAGATACGATCAAGGACCGGGAAAGTTATGCCCGCTTGGATGGCAAGAATGTAGTCACCCTGAATATCATCAAACGTTCGGGAGAAAACCTGATCCAGACTTCCGACGATGTGAAAAAGACCGTGGAGGAGATGCGCGGATCCTATCCCAAAGACCTTACTATCGCAGTGACCGGCGATCAAAGTACCAAGACCCGTAGCTCCTTTAATGACCTTGTCAATTCCATCATTATCGGTTTTATACTGGTGCTCATTATCCTCATGTTCTTCATGGGTGTCGTCAACGCTTTCTTCGTGGCCTTGTCGGTCCCTTTGAGCATGTTCGTGGCCTTTGTCTTCCTGCCCGCGGCCGACATTATCATCGGCTCGCATGTCACCCTCAATTTTATCGTACTATTCGCCTTGTTGTTCGGGTTGGGTATTATCGTAGACGATGCCATCGTGGTCATCGAAAATACGCACCGCATTTTCACCCAGGGCAAGGGTAAGATAGATACGCAGCGATCAGCCATGATGGCAGCCGGCGAGGTGTTCATTCCCGTATTCGCGGGTACCCTGACCACACTCGCGCCTTTCTTCCCCTTGTTGTTCTGGCCGGGCATCATCGGTAAATTCATGGTATACCTGCCGGCTATGCTGATCTTCACGCTCGCAGCCTCCCTGATCGTCGCATTTATCATGAACCCCGTTTTTGCGGTTGACTTCATGAACCACCCCGAAGAAGAGGGGAAAACTTCGAAATTCAGTATTTTCAAAACACCCGGATTCTGGATAGCGTTGATCCTGGGGATTTTGCTGGACTTCGCCAAGATTACCTTCCTGGGGAATCTCCTGTTATGCCTCGTCATCTTGGTCCTGCTTAATAAGTTTGTATTCGACAGGCTGATCCATGGTTTCCAGAACAGGGTATTACCCTGGATCATGGGGCATTATGAGAGCTTGTTGCGTTGGGCCCTTAAGGGATGGCGTCCGGCGTGGCTGCTGTTCAGCACTTTCCTACTGCTTGTTTTTTCACTGGTATTCTTCGTCTTCCGCAAAGTACAGGTAGTCTTCTTCCCCAAAGGAGATCCCAACCAGGTCTATGTATACCTGAAGCTGCCGGTGGGCACTAACGTTGATTATACCGATTCGGTCACCCGGGTTTTGGAGAACCGGGTATACAGGGTGCTGGATATGCAGGACGGGAAAAAGAACCCCGTCGTGGAGAGTGTGATCAGTAATGTGGCGATCGGCGCCAGCGATCCGACCAGCGGCGACCAGAGCACGCATCCGGAACTCGGCCGTATACAGGTATCTTTTGTAGAATTTGCCAAGCGTAACGGGGTCGTCACCTCCCGCTACCTGGATTCCATCCGGGCCGTTATGAAGGGCATACCCGGTGCGGAAATTTCCGTCGACCAGGAACAGAATGGACCTCCTACCGATCCGCCCGTAAATATCGAAGTGGCGAGTGAGGACTTCGATAACCTGATCAAAACCGCCGTCTCCCTGAAAAACTACCTGGACTCCCTCCAGACCCCAGGTGTGGAAGAGTTGAAGATGGATATCGACCTGACCAATCCGGAGATCACGCTGACGGTTGACCGCCAAAGGGCCATGACCGAGGGTGTCAGTTCGTCCCAGATCGGCCAGACGCTGAGGACGGCCGTATTCGGAAAAGAATCCTCTAAAATTAAGGAGGGGAAGGACGAGTACAAAATATATATCAGGAATATGGAATCCCAGCGAAAGAACCTGATCGACCTGTTGAATATGAATGTCACTTTCCGCGATATAGCAGGCGGCGGGGCCATCAAAAATGTGCCGATTAGCTCCCTGGTAAAAGTGGATTATACCAGTACCCTGGGCAGTGTGAAGAGAAAGAACCAGAAAAGAGTGATTACCCTGAAATCAAATGTATTAAACGGCTTTACGCCTACAGCCGTCAACCAGCAGTTGGCTAAGTCGATCGCAGACTTCAAATCAACGGCGGACGGTGTCACCATCAAACAGACCGGTGAAGGGGAACAACAGGCCGAAACAGGCGCCTTCCTGGGAAAAGCGCTCGTCATCGCATTAATGGCAATCCTACTGATCCTGGTATTACAATTCAATTCAGTGAGCAAGTCGGTGATTATCCTTAATGAGATCTTATTTAGTGTCATAGGCGTGATCCTTGGATTTGCCATCACGAAGATGGAAGTATCCGTGATCATGACGGGTCTCGGTATCGTGGGCCTGGCCGGCATCGTCGTAAAGAATGGGATCCTCGTGATCGAATTCACCGACGAGTTGCGGGCAAGGGGAATGAAGACCCGGGAAGCCGTGATAGAAGCGGGCAAGACCCGCATCATCCCGGTATTGCTGACGGCGATGGCCGCCATCCTGGCGCTGATCCCCCTGGCGGTAGGATTCAATATTAATTTCGTTACCCTGTTCTCAGATTTGAACCCACATATTTACTTCGGGGGGGATAATGCCGTATTCTGGAAGCCCTTGTCCTGGACCATTATATATGGGCTGGCCTTTGCTTTCTTCATGACCCTGTTCATGGTGCCGAGCATGTACCTAATTGCCGAACGTCTGCGGAGGCCGATGCGTCGTCATTTTGGGGGTAAATGGGTCTCTTTCCTGGGAATCCCGCCTTTTACCATCCTGTTTATACTCCTCGTATTCTGGNNGGATTCTGGACGATGATCATGCATAGCGTAGAAGTTGGCAGGCGCAGAAGAAGATTGAGGGATAAGGGGCTTGACAAGACCTGGGTTGGTTCCTGGTTTTAATAAATGATTTCAGTGTAAGTCAATTATAAAAGTGTTGGGCAGGCTGATCAGCCTGCCCAATTTATTTCCTTGCGGGGTATAAAAAACCCTTTGATGCAATTGGGATTTCTGATGCAGATCTGAACATGGCTTTTTTCGTGGAAGTCCGCGCCATTATAGATCGGATCGCCTTCTACAAAAAGGCCCCTGACCGAGTCGAAGGCGGTTTCTCTTCTTAATTTTCGTTGAATATGTAAATTTTCAATAACAGCGCAATCCAGTTCGCGTAATAATAGATCTCTCGAACCCGTTGTCTTTTTATTTTCAGGAAGATCCCAGTGAAGTGTGTTGACTGAGGATCTCAAATTATTATAGGATTCTCTTACCAGGCATATGCATTCTGTGTCCATCAGATCCAAACTAAATTCAAGATCGATGACGGCACCTAGGACAGCCGGCGTTTTAATTTGCTTTTTGCCAGGAGGATGCGTGGCAAAATCCAATGCACGCTCATAGTTGTTTTCCCAAAAATAAAAGCCGTAGCCAAGCCAATCATGGCCATTCATCACAACCATGAATTGCGAAGCAATCACTGAGACCATTGAAAAGACATTATGGCACGAAGTAAAACCGATCATGAGTCCTGGCCTGGAGGAATACATTTTAGTGAATTTTGCAGAAAAAGGTTAACTCTTGCCTATTTGCCGGTAAACTTGACTTTGCCCGCTTTTTTAGGCCTGCCTGGAGTGTTGGACTTGGATTTCTTCATTGGAACAAAGAGGTGCATAGTACCGAGTTGAGTCAATAGCTTTTCAGCCTCTTCCTTCGAAGAGGTGACCCGTTCTTTTTGCTCACGCAAATATTCATGCATCCTTTTTATATCTTAATCATTTCCATAAAATAATAAACCCCACGACGCGTCGTGGGGTTTATTCGTATAAAAACATTCAAATATTATTTCCTGCTTGCGAATTTAGACAACAGGCGCAGGATTTCGATGTATAACCATACGATGGTAACCAGCAGACCGAAAGCGCAGTACCACTCCATGTATTTGGGAGCACCCTGAGCGGCGCCCTTTTCGATCATGTCAAAATCCAGGATCAGGTTGAGTGCCGCAATGGCCACTATGAACAGTGAAAAAATGATGCCCAGGTTGCTGCCTTCATGAATGAACGGCATATCAATATTGAACATGCGCAGTACCATTGCTATCAGGTAAAAGACGGCAATACCCAGCGTGGCGGTAAAGACAATAGACTTAAATCTTTGGGTTGCCTGGATAACGCGGAAACGATAGAGTACGTACATGGCGATGACCACACCGAAAGTCAATCCCACAGCCTGCATAACGATGCCAGGAGCCACTTTTGCGAAAGCATTATTATATACCGCGGAAATACCGCCTACGAAAACGCCTTCCAGCAGACCGTAAGCGGGCCCCAGCGTA
Organism: Chitinophagaceae bacterium; assembly: GCA_003151295.1. Lineage (GTDB taxonomy): Bacteria > Bacteroidota > Bacteroidia > Chitinophagales > Chitinophagaceae > Puia. The sequence continues at coordinate 16,670 of PLXD01000073.1, forward strand.
GGAGACCATTCTCTTTTGAAAGTGATCACCATTGCTACGACGAATCCGCCGATGGCCGAACCGATCACCCATGGAAGAACATTTTTGCCCTGGTAGAAAGCGCTCCATGTAAAGGAAGCGGAAGCCATTACCATCAGGAATAAAAAGAAGAATTTATTCAATGCCCCTTTTTCTGTCATTACTGCTTCACCGGGAAGAACGACCTGGCTTTGAAAGACCTTCTCACTAAGAGTAGGATTACCGGATTTAAAAAGTGCCATAGTTTTAGAGTTTAAGAGTTGCAATTTACGAAATGGCCGGGATTATCATAGCATATAGGCCGCCATTTAACACGATATTTAACTCCTTGAATGACTGTCTTTGACGTCGGTTTGTAATTGCTAAAATCCCGAATATAAAGGACCTACCTACGCCTGTTCCGCTGCTGCGGAGGTCTTTTTGGGTCATTGGGAGGTGGTCCGGGTGGGGTTTTGCCTTCTCCACCCTCTTTATTTTCTTTATTGTCTCTATTGATATTATTGTCACGGGGGGGCATATTCCCTCNNCATTGCTATCCCCCCCTTCTCTTCTTTCGCCTCCCCCTCTGTTGTTGTTAGGAGGTCTGTTGTTATTGGGAGAGCCGAATCTCTTCTTCCGGTCCGCTTTCTCCAGGGTCTTCAGGCTGATCTGGCCAACCAGGTCGACAAAACCGCTCTCTTCTTCTTTTGGCTTGCCGGTATTTACTTCCACCGGCTCCAATCCTTCCGGTATATTGCCCTGCACATTCAGTTGTTTGATCTTTCTCACTCTTTCGATGGTTAGCGGATATTGCTTGTTGCTATCCGGCAATACATTTCACATCAGGTTCTTAAATATATCTTTCTTGATTAATATAGCCGTTCCCTTGGCTACCTGAAGAGTTTCCGTATTGTCCGGGAAGTTTTGCAAGGCATCCAGGTAAGTATCCAACTCGTAATTGAGACAACATTTTAAACGACCGCACTGACCGCTTAATTTGCTTTGGTTAATGGACAGGTTCTGGTAGCGGGCTGCCGTTGTATTAACGGATTTAAAATCACTCAGCCAGGTACTGCAGCACAATTCTCGTCCGCAACTGCCTATACCTCCAACTTTTGCGGCTTCCTGCCGGGCGCCTATCTGCCGCATCTCTACTTTCAGGCGGAATTCGGAAGCAAATAATTTGATCAGCTCCCGGAAATCTACCCGGTCATCGGCAATATAGAAGAAAGTTGCTTTCCGGCCGTCGGCCTGTATCTCCACTTCACTCACCTTCATATCCAGCTTCAACTGGCGGGCGATTGCCCTGGACCTTACCATGGCCTCTTTTTCCCTGGCCTTATTCTGCTGCATGGTCTCGATATCCTTATCGTTCGGCCTTCGGAGAATCCTTTTCAGGTCAGGGTTATTTTCCTCTATCCCTTTTTTCTTCATCTGGAGCCGGACGACCTCTCCGGTAACGGATATTGTCCCTACATCAAAACCGTTCACGCCTTCCACGCTCACTATATCGCCTTTCTCGAAAATTTGCAGGGTTGGATTGCGATAAAAATCCTTTCGGCTCCCCTGGTTAAAACTCACTTCCACGATCCTGCATCCGCTTTCCGGATCGCTGAAAGGAAGATTGGCTAACCAATCCTGCACATTCAACCGATTACAACCACCGGTACTGCAACCACCGTTACTTTTACAGCCAGAGGGTTTGCCATCGGCCGTACCACAGTTACTACATCCCATATCCAAAAAAAATTAACAATGAAAAATAAATAAAGCGAGGAAGGATCCGTAACGTTATTACAGCGCACTTAGGTACTCTTGCGGCTCCGGCGGTAGTTTATTTTACCTTTTGCCGGGGACAGGGACAGCCGGGATATAAATATGCTTGTGCAAAATGGCCTGCTAAAACGTTTTGGAACTCTTCCCTCACTGACTTCTCTTCCTGCCGGACGGGTCCGGCATTCCTTCCTCCTCAGGCCTCTTTTAAGAGGCTATCAACAAATATACTACGAAACAGTGATTCGAAAGCCGTTAATTTTATCGCCATTTAGTTGATGGATGCCACCGTTCTATGGGCCAAAATATGGTATAGTTTAATGGTTAGTGCATGAAACAGCATTTTGGCATTGGCGTTGCGCTCGATATAATAGGCGGCTTTGTCCAGTTCTTCGATGAGGGCCTGCTGCTGCGAGAGATCCGCGATCTTATTTAGGCGCAGGGCGAAGTCTTTCTCCTTATCCGGGATTGCCAGCAGCCCGTTATCCATGATACGAAGGCGGACCGCCTGTTCCAGCAAATGATTA
>PLXD01000442.1 GCA_003151295.1 Chitinophagaceae bacterium
ATCCGGACCTTTCACCGGCAGGCGCTCGGGTGCAGGTGAGGCGTATCGCAGCCGTTAGAGGGTTATCCGAGGCAAAACTGAATGACCTGGTAGAGAAGCATACCGAAAAGCCTTTTTTAGGAATGTTCGGACCCGCTAAGGTAAATGTATTGAAATTGAACGTGGCTTTGGATGTTTTAAAATAAAACGGATGGCTGATAAAGATCAAAATGTTCAGCATTTCCTGGAGCTGATCCGTAAGTCGCGGCGTGGTAAATTCAAAATTTACATAGGTATGAGCGCCGGGGTAGGCAAGACCTACCGGATGTTACAGGAGGCGCAGACCTTATTGCGGAATGGGGTAGACGTGAAAATCGGGTATATCGAAACGCATCAACGGAAGGAAACGCTCACATTGCTGGAAGGCTTGCCGGTGCTGCCCCGGCGAAAATTGTTCTATAAAGGGAAGGAACTGGAAGAAATGGACGTACAGGCGATCATCAATCTCCATCCGGAAGTCGTCGTCGTCGATGAACTGGCGCATACCAATATCGAAGGGAGTAAGAATGAAAAACGCTGGCAGGATGTGATGGATATCCTGGATGCGGGCATTAATGTCATCAGTGCGGTCAATATCCAGCATATTGAAAGCTTAAATGAGGAAGTCCGGACCATCACCGGCATCGAAGTGGCGGAAAGGATACCCGACAGCGTATTAAAAGAAGCCGACGAAGTGGTAAATATCGACCTGACGGCCGATGAACTGATCATCCGGCTGAAAGAGGGAAAGATCTATACGGCGGATAAGATAGAGATCGCCTTAAAGAACTTCTTTCAGTCGGACAAGATCCTCCAGCTTCGGGAACTGGCACTGAAGGAGGTCGCATCGCAGGTGGAAAGGAAGATTGAAACGGAATTGCCGAGGAGTGCGCATTCGAGGACCGAACGCTTTCTCGCCTGCATCAGCAGCAATCATGAGATAGCGAAGAAGGTGATCCGCAAGACGGCCCGCCTGGCCAGCTATTATCATTCAAAGTGGATCTTACTATATGTGCAGACGCCTAAAGAGGATGGAGACAAGATCGGGCTGGCGGCCCAGCGACACCTGATCAATAATTTCAAGCTGGCGACGGAATCGGGGGCGGAGGTGATCAGGATCAGACAAATCAATATCGCCAAGGGGATCATGGAAGTGGCGGAACAACATGGCATTACCACGATCTGCATCGGCAAACCGCACCTTAGCTTATTAAACGTAATTTTGAATACGGCTGTTTTTAACCAGCTTTTAAATAAACTCGCGGCGTCGGATATCGACGTGGTAATACTTTCCTGATATGAGCATGCGATTAAAGACGAAGTTATCATTGGGCCTGGTCTTTCTCTTCATCGTGATACTGTTGTTCGGTATCCTGGGGCTTTTTTATATTAATCGTCTCAGCGTCGATGCGCGGCTCGTATTGAAAAACAACCATGAATCGCTTGTGTATTGCAATAGCATGTTTCGGGACCTGGAAGAGTTCAACACGCGCAAAGATGCAGTAGAGGATTTCCGGAAGAACCTGGCCATGCAGCAATCCAATATCACCGAAGTTGGAGAAAAGGAGGCGACCGATGAACTGACAAAAAATTTCCAGGAGCTCCTGGCGAGCCCGGCAGACCCTTCCAATTACCCCGAGATCCGCCAAGCCCTGATCAGGATACAGGAGCTGAACGAGTTGGCTATCCTGCGGAAGAATGCTTCGGCCCAAAGAACGGCCGAGAATGCCCGGAATATACTGACGATCATTTTTACCATCCTGACTCTGGTGGCCTTCACTTTCATTTTTAACCTGCCTGGTATTATTTCCAATCCCATCCGCAGTCTTTCGGAAGGTATCCGGGAGATCGCCAATAAGAATTATAAGAAGCGCATCTATCTAAAACAGGATGATGAATTCGGGGATCTGGCCAATGCCTTTAATATCATGGCCGGGAAGCTGGACGAATACGAAAGCAGCAACCTGGCGCAGATCAAATTTGAAAAAAGCCGTATCGAAACGATCATCAACCAGATGCGCGACGGCATTGTCGGACTGGATGGGAAGAAGAATATCCTCTTCCTGAATGCGGTAGCGGAAAAATTGCTGGGCCTGAAAGAACAGGAGATAACAGGCAAATACTCCCCGGATGTAGCTGTGAGGAACGACCTGATGAGGACACTGCTGCAAGACGACCCGGAAAAAAAGGAGCTGAAGATCTATGCGGATAATAAGGAAAGTTATTTTAGCAAGGATATCCTGAATGTTACCACCAATGGGATCATCATCGGCGAAGTGATCGTATTGCGCAATATTACGCCTTTTCATGAACTTAATGAGGCGAAGACCAATTTCATCGCTACGGTTTCTCATGAGCTCAAGACGCCCATTTCCTCCATTAAAATGAGCGCCCAGCTGCTCACCGACGACAGGGTGGGAAGCGTGAACGGGGAGCAGCAGGAACTGATCAGGAGCATCGGCGATGATGCAGACAGATTGCTGAAGATAACCGGGGAATTGCTGAATATGTCGCAGGTCGAAACCGGCAATATTCAATTGAAACTTCAATCAGCCAGCCCATCCCAAATCGTGGAGCAGGCACTCAATGCAGTACAATTCCAGGCACAACAGAAAAATATCCATATCGATTCAGTGCTGGAAGACAATTTGCCCGCTATACAGGCCGATGTGGAGAAGACATCCTGGGTGCTTATCA
>PLXD01000655.1 GCA_003151295.1 Chitinophagaceae bacterium
CTGCCAAATGCTGTTGCCTACCATCTCCGCGCGGGAAAGATGGGTGATCCTTTCGACCTCGCGGTTCCAAAGGCTAACCCGAAAATCCTTGTCCAGCATAAAAAATCCATCCGTTATGCTTTCCAGAATATCATTCACCAGGTGGTCCTGTGTATAGTTTGTATCGAATGGAGAAATGGACGGGCCGACCTTGATTCCCGTGAGTTGCCATCTGCCTGGTCGTTCATGGGTACCCGAAAGGGGGCTAAGGGTCCAGCGGATCGTAAAAGGCTTGCCTCCGGTTGGATAAAGAGAAAGATCCATTGACTTCCCTAAACGATCTTTCGAAAAATCACCAGTAAGCGCCGGGTGCTGAAACCCCAATTGTGAAAAGACATGGGCTATATTTTTTCCCGGGTATCCATCAATGATACCTCTTTTTTGAAGTAAGGCGTTAAAACGGGTACAAAAAGCTATGAGGGCCCCATCGGGGGCTATTTCAATAAAATAAGGTTGTATGAATTGTTTGATCGTAGGCCCGGATTTGTTTGCACTACTTAACATATTAATAATTATCAAGTTCCCGGGCCCGGATAATTTTATAGGTATTACCTCTTATCCAAACTCAAGAACTCCGATCAAATTACTAAAGAAGCTGCTAAGCAACGATTTTTAAGGCTATATTTCTATAGGCAGTAAGTGTTTATACCTAATTAACTGCTAAATTAATGGCATTTAGCTGGTTGTATTCGTCCGCTCAATTGCTTGCAGTAGAGATGGCCGACTCCCATTTGGAAAGATTTCCACATTTTTTGAATTCGCCATCGATCATAATAAAATAGGTGGGGATCTTAGTAAGGAACCACTTTTCCATGACGCCGCTCTTTTTTTCGTCCGTAGCTTTTTGGGCGACCAGGTTATAGTCATCCCGGAGGTTTTCTATGTGGGGCTCCGATCTGGAAACCAGTTGAATGATATGTACGCCTTTTTTACCCTTGTCATCCGTAAAAACGGACGGTTGGGAATATTCGCCGACTTTCAGCGATTTCAGAAGAAGTACATTGTCCTTATCCAGTTGGTCGATGGTCAGGTAGGAAGACCCTTCTTTGTTCAATTTCATACCGGCAGTAAATTTCGCCTGCTCATCGTCGCTGAACCGGCCTACGGCTTCTCCGAAACCAATATAGCCATCGATAAGGGCTCTGCGGATGGTGTCCAGTTTGAGGGTCGCTTCCTTTATTTCGGGTTCGATGATCTGGGGTATGCGGAGGATATGTCTTATCACGATATCGTCTCCATTGCGGCTTTCCAATTGTATGATATGGTAACCAAATTTTGTTTTGATAATGGGAGAGACCTGTCCTTCCTTCAGCCTGAAGGCCGTAGACATGAATGCGGGATCCCAGCTCTTTTCACTACGGTTCATTTCATATTTGCCGCCATTGTCTTTGCTACCCGGATCGTCGGAATATAACTTTGCCAGGAGGTCCATCTTTTTAGTCCCTGCTTCTATCTCCTTTTTATACTCGTTGAGCTCATCGAAGGCCAGTCTTTCGATATCGCGGCTGGNNCCGGCTGGCCTTCGGATAGACCACTATCTCCCTGACCTGTATCTGGGTCTCCAGGAATTGCAATTTATCTTTAGGGATCTTGTCATAATATTCTTTCACCTCCGCGGGGGTAATCTTTACTTCCTGGACGATCTTGGCGCGCATGGAGTTGGCCAGGCGTTGTTCGCGAATGGAGGGTTTCATGTCTTCCTTGAGCTGGTATACGGTTTTACCTGCGATCTGCTCCAGGGCATCCTTTCCTCCATACATATTAACAAAATAGCGGACCCGCTGATCCAGTTCCGCATCGACATCTTCATCCGATACGGGTAGGGAGTCCTTCTCTGCCTGCAATACCAGGGCCTTAGAGATCAGCATCTGGTCGAATACCTGACACTCATCCTGTGCGGGCATTCCCTGGCGGACGGGATCCGAAACAGCGGCGGCATAGATTTCCGATTTCAGGACGATCTTATCGCCTACAATGCCGCTGATCTTATCGGCCACGACTTTCTGCTGGGCAAAACAGGTTGCCAATCCAAAAAGCGACACCAGTGCCAGTACAGTTTTTTTCATAAATAAATTCTTAGTTGGGTCGGAAGGAATCCCTGTCAAAAGTAATTTCATCCGCCGTTTATAAGCCCTCACGGGAGCTCATTTAACAAAAGATTTGGATTCCGATTCCTGCGAGCACAATCGAATCCCGCGATCGGGCGCCTTTCCTACAGCGTCCTCTTCACTTCTTCTTCTTCGTAGGCTTCCACGATATCACCGACCCTTACATCATTATAATTCCGGATCGTCAAGCCGCATTCCGTATTGGAGGCTACTTCTTTTACGTCGTCCTTGAACCGTTTCAGGGAGGCCAGTTCGGCTGTAGCGCCTTCCCCGATAGGATAGATCACGATACCTTCTCTTACCAGGCGGATCTTTGCATTGCGGAAGATCTTTCCGTCGAGTACATAGCAGCCGGCAACGGTGGCTTTATCGAATTTGAAGACGTTCCGCACTTCCACGTTCGCAACGATCTTCTCCTGTATTTTCGGCTCGAGCATCCCTTCCATGGCGCTCTTGACCTCTTCGATGGCGTTGTAGATGATGGAATAGGTCTTGATCTCCACCCCTTCATTTTCCGCCAGCCTGGAAGCCTGCATGGAGGGGCGTACATTGAAGCCTACTATCACGGCGTCCGATGCGGTGGCGAGCAATATATCGCTTTCCGTGATGGCGCCGACGGCTTTGAGCACGACACGCACGGCGATCTCTTCAGTGGACAGTTTCTGTAAGGAATCACTCAGTGCTTCGACGGAGCCATCCACATCTCCCTTGATGATCAGGTTCAGTTCCTTGAAATTACCCAGGGCCAGACGGCGTCCGATCTCATCGAGCGTAATATGCTTCTTGGTACGAATCCCTTGTTCGCGCAGGATCTGGGCGCGTTTGCTGGCCACTTCCTTGGCTTCGGCTTCGTCTTCGTATACATTGAATTTCTCCCCTG
>PLXD01000324.1 GCA_003151295.1 Chitinophagaceae bacterium
GCCAGGGGATGAATAAGGTCCAAAGAATAAATTTTCGCAAAGATAGATTGAAAACATTTAATCCGGGGAATCCGCTGAAAGTCGTTTAAATTCCCGTAAATTCAAACTTGTATTCACCTTCAAGCAATTTAAGTCCTGATAATACAGTTACTATATAAGTAATCTATCCTCGCAGAACAATTACTTCCAAGGCTGCACTTATTTAGATGAATTGGCTCTGAGAACCAAACCAATATCTTATTTCTAACACATCAATAATCATATAATGCCAATACTCGACCGTGCCCTTGAACCGCCTGCCTACGGATGGATGGATAAAGATCAAAACCTGATAATCCCTTCCCTTAAACAGATCTTACGTGAATTCTTTTCAAGGCTGAACCTGTTTAAGAACAGGAAAAACTGGTTGCCTTTTTTCAGCTGGATCAAGATCTTCTGTTTACTCCCTTTCCTATTCATCTTCTTCTTTAAATATTTCAGCTTCGGGGTCCTTGCCGTCGCTTTCGTTTATAGCATGATCGTCATGGGCACCCATGGAACCATCTGGCACCATAGATATTGTACCCATCATGCCTACAAGTTCAGGAATAAATTCTGGCGACTCTTTACAAGAAATCTCACTCTTAGCATCATTCCGGAAGAGATCTACGTCATATCCCATCATGTACATCACGCTAAATCCGATCAGCCGGGAGATCCTTACAATGCCTCGGCAGGCTTCCTGTATTGCTTCCTCGCGGACGTCAATCATCAGCCCATAGCCCGGGATTTAGATGAGGCCGACTATGACCGCCTGGTTGTCTTGATGAAGCATACCGGAGTAAAGACCAATACCTATGCGCAATATTGCAAATGGGGCTCACTCGTCAATCCATACAAGGCTATTATAGGTTGGATCCTGAACTGGTCTTTCTGGTACCTGGTTTTTTACCTGATCGGCGGTAATGCCCTGGCTTGCGCCCTTTTCGGATCGGCCGGATTTTGGGCGATCGGGGTCCGCACTTTTAATTATGAAGGACATGGGAAAGGAAAAGACAAGCGGAAGGACGGTTCGGATTTTAACAGGAAGGATCGTTCCATTAATCAATTGTGGCCCGGTTTCGTTGCCGGCGAATGGCACAATAATCACCATCTCTACCCCTCGAGCGCCCGTAGCGGATTTTTGAAACACCAGGTAGATCTGGCCTGGTATTACATTAAATTCATGAATAAACTCGGCGCCGTGAGTTTCTATCACGATTCAAAAAAGCTTTTCATGGAACAATACCACCGACCTTATCTCAAAAGCAGGAAGACCGAATAGATCATTGAAGATTCACTTCCTCAAATTCATTTTTCCCCAGTTCCGGTATAACACTGGCCATTTCCAATTTGAAATTATATAGCCTTCTGGATATACCCCAGTGAATCATGGATTTTATATAATATACATTGCCAAATTTTACGGTAAGTTGCACCGAAGATTCATCTTTAAACAGGCGACTGCTTAATTTGAAATCCCCTTCCTTCAATATTTTAAAGATATAGCCTGATTTGTTTTTAACTACGCACATAACATTGTCATTATAGTAAACCATATAGTTGGCAAGGCAGTTAGTCGTTTTACCCGGCCTGTACAGGTATAAGACCGCATAATTTGAAGTATCCTTAAAATGCTCCTTTCTTAAAAAGCCATTATTGGGCATTCTTTTATAAAATTCATTGCTGGTATAGTTGGTTTTCTCGCTAAACCAGGCGGTATCCGTCGCAATGGGAAGATTCGAAGTCTTGTCAAAATAAGCCTTATAAATATAATAATTGTCTGTAATACTTACTATCTGGTAAGCCAGCTTATGTTTTTGCAGGAGATCCAATGTTTCGGGCGGAAGCTTCTTCCCGCCCGCTATATATTTTAGCGTGTAGGTGCAATCACCGGTCCACTTTACCTGCCAGAGCGTAGTATCTCCGTTTTTTGTATTCGTCTCGTGTTGAAAATTCGCCTCCACCCGCGTCACATAGTGATCGGCCGAATTCTTGGGGTAAGAATGAAAGACTCCTTCGTGCAGGCCGGAACAGTTTAATGTTTTATCCTGGCCATCGGCATTAAAAGTAACAAATTGAAAAAAAAGTATAATAGCGGTTAGGGCTGCTTTAGTTGGCATATGAATTATTGGTCAATGTGTCATCAAAAGTTCGGCTCCAGCGGGCTCTTACTATAGAAATCCAGCACGTGCTCCACGACTTCGGCCGCCGTATCGGCAATCCGCAATAGGTTGAGGTCGCCGGCCGCTATATTTCCATATTTTGTGAGCATGGTCTGTTTCATCCATTCCAGCAATCCGCCCCAAAAGGCCGAACCGACCAGGATCAAGGGCACAGGAGACATCTTACCTGTCTGGATCAGCGTAGCCACTTCGAAGAACTCATCCATAGTACCGAAACCGCCGGGCATCATTACAAATCCCTGGGAATATTTAGTAAACATGACCTTTCGGACAAAGAAATAATCAAAATGCAGGTTTGCATCCCGATCTACAAAGGCATTTGCATGTTGTTCGAAAGGGAGTTCAATATTGACTCCCACCGATTTGCCACCACCGAGCTGGGCGCCTTTATTGGCAGCTTCCATGATTCCGGGGCCGCCGCCGGAGATAATCCCGAAACCTTCTTCCGCCAATTTCCGGCCGATCTCAACCGACAGTTCATAATGCTCATGGCCGGGCTGCGTCCGTGCCGATCCGAATATAGAAATACAAGGGCCTAATTTCGCCAGGGATTCAAAGCCATCTACAAATTCGGCCATTATTTTAAAGATCTGCCA
>PLXD01000445.1 GCA_003151295.1 Chitinophagaceae bacterium
GCTGTCCTCTTTTTCATCATACTCATTATATTTTAATGGGTTAGCTGGAATCTTCACAAAATCTTAAAGCCTGAATGTCTATTTTTGTCCCATCACAGACAGGATCGAATGGAGGATCCTGATTTTTTAATAAACGAATAGTGTTTACCTTGCGTGCTTACTATTACAACAGGGAGCTATTCGTTGTTTTATAAAAATATGAATTACGGACGCAAAATTAGCTCAAAATATATTCTGGCGTTGATTTTTACTGTTTTATTCTTCTCAGTAACGTTCAATAGTCCTGCAAATTATTCAAAGCCGTCCGGTTTTGTGAATTCATTTATTTATGCCGGAGACACGACCCGGCCCGGCCCGGTACCGTTACCGGATAGGGCGAACACGGAGCCGGTTCCCTGGGACACTGCCGGCCGGTTTCCGCGGTCACTCCCCGATACGATCCGCAGGGTCGCTCTTTCAAAGGATGCAGCCCGCAATGACTCCCTGGCCAGGGCCGCGCAGATCGCTTTTCCATACAAGGTATCAAAAGACACACTGGATGCCCCCATCGACTATAAGGCCGCGGATTCAGCGGTCATGGATATACCCGGAAAAAAAGTTACCCTGTATAATGGCGCCAATACCAAGTATAAAGACCTGGACCTGACCGCCTACAAGATCGAGTTCGACCAATCTCGGAATGTCGTGGTAGCAACCCATATCATGGATACTGCGGGCAAGGCCATCGGAATGCCTCATATGGTGACTTCGGACAACAAAATGAATTCCGACTCCATCGTCTTTAATATGAAAAGTCAGAAGGGGATCACCAACGATACCTATACGAGTTCAGGGGATATGTTCATACATGGGGAGAAGATAAAAAAAATCTCACAGAATGAATACTATGCCTATCGGGGAACCTTCACAACCTGTAACCTGGACACACCGCATTTTGCGTTCCGGGCCAATAAGATGAAGCTGATCAATAAAGAGTTTGCTATTACGGGCCCTATCCATCCCGAATTCGAGGGAGTGCCCATACCGATCTATTTGCCTTTTGGGATCTTTCCGATCTCGCAGGGGCGTCATTCCGGTCTGCTGCCTCCCGAATTCACCAGCAGCGATCAGTTTGGCATCGGGCTGACGGGATTGGGATACTATAAGGTACTGAGTGATAATTTCGATGTGACGGGCACGGCCGATATCTATTCCTATGGGGGATGGAACGTCTATCTGAGACCGTCCTACCGGGTGCGATACCGCTATAGCGGCCAGATGAACTTCACCCTGCAGAATACCCGCATATTGAACACAGTGGGTTCGGAGGCCTATACCACTTCCAAAACCTTTAGTTTCTCCTGGAGCCATGTGGTAGACAGTAAAGCCCGGCCGGGAACGAATTTCTCAGCCAACGTGAATATCGCATCCACCAAGTTCAACCAGTTTGTGCTTAACAATCCAACCCTTAATTACCAGAACCAGCTGAGTTCTTCCATCACCTATTCGAAGACTTGGGATGGCAGATATAATATGACGGTCAGCGGCAATCACAACCAGAATAATCAGACCCGCCTGATCAACGTCAGTCTTCCTAATATCACATTCACCGCACCTACCATTTACCCGTTGGCGAAGAAGGATTTTGTCGGCCAGCCCAAGTGGTATGAGAAGTTAGGGATAGGCGTAAATAGCACGGTCTCGGGGACTGCCAGCTTTTATGATTCCCTGTTCACGCCGAAGAATGTGCTCGATACTTTCCAATGGGGAGCGCAGCACAGCATACCCATCACCCTGGCCCTCCCGCAGCTCGGTCCTTTCCAGATCTCACCTGGCATCAGCTTCCAGGAAAGAATGTTTTCCCGCAGGATTTACCGGGTATGGGACAGTGTAAATAACAAGGTGGATACGCTCCCCATTCAGAAGGGCTTCTTTAATGAAACCAGCATGGCATTCAGCCTGAGNNCCTACCATCAGCTTCAGTTATTCACCCGATCTATCCGGGAAGGATTATCAATCGTTGCGGACGGACTCCACCGGTTATACACAGCGGGTATCCCATTATGATGGTACTACGTATGGACCATTCTCGGAAGGACGCTTCGGAGGGATTAACTTTGGGTTGGACAACCATTTGGAGTTGAAAGTCCGTTCCAAGAAGGATACGGGGGATGCGGCGATTAAGAAGGTCACTCTGATCGATGGATTTGGCTTTACCGGAAGCTATAATTACCTGGCCGATTCGATGAAGCTGTCGCCCATCTCCATCTATTTCCGAAGTACCCTGTTCCAGAAGATCAATATTACCGGCGGGGCCTCCCTGGACCCATATAAAATCGATTCTTTTGGAAGGGATACGAAATACTATAGCTGGCAGGGTTCGAATGGATTCAAGCTGGGCCGGATCACCAGCGGGAACCTGGCCATTTCGACCAGTTTTAAGAGTAAACCGATCGATGATAAGCTGGCGAAGGAGCAGCAGAATGCTAACAACACCCAGATCCCGATGACCCCCGAGGAACAGCAGGCGCAGATGGGGTATGTGAATAGTCATCCGGCGGAGTTCGCCAATTTTAACGTGCCCTGGTCGATCAACATTTCCTTTTCCCTGAACTATTCCAAGGTGGCCCAACCCAATTATACCTTCCTGAGCACACTCACGGAATCCCTTAACTGGAGCGGAGATTTCAACCTGACCCCTAAATGGAAGGTTGGTATGAACACATACTATGATGTAAAGTATGAGAAGATTGAATCGCTGAACATGTCCATATCCCGTGATCTGCATTGCTGGCAGATGTCCATCAATGTGACGCCGGTGGGGATTAATCACTCCTTCAATATTACCATTAGTCCCAAAGCCGGAATATTACAGGATCTGAAGATCACCCGGGCAAAATATTTCTACGACCAATAGTCCTATGTCCTTACTATTTCGTCGTTTGTGACAGGTAGTAGGACTCCATGATCGCGAAGACCCTTTCTTTCAGGCTGTCTGCCGTATCGTCCGGGAGAACGGTGACAGGATCGAGAAAATGCATAGCCAGCCTGTAAGGCCAGAGAAAGAATGTTTTATTGGCAGGCAATGCTTTCCGGCTGTTAAAGATGAGGGCGGGCATGATCGGCCTGCCGGTGGTAATAGCCAGGCGGAAAGCCCCGTTATGAAAAGATTTTAAGGGTTGGTTGGTCTTATTCCGGGTGCCTTCCGGGTAGAGGCACATGTGCAGTCCCATGTCCAGCACGTCCTTCATTTTAGTAAAGCTTTCACGGCGGCTGGTCTCGCTATTCCGGTCCACCAGGACACTACCCGTACGGTACATCAATCCAAAGAGGGGCACTTTTGCAAAGCTTGTCTTGGCGATCGTCTTATTGCCTCCGGGGATGCCGGGAGAGGTGACCGGAACGTCCATAAGAGAGTTGTGGTTGCAAACTACGATATAGGTCTGTCCTTTCCGGAATTTTTCCCTGCCCCTGATCCGCAGCGGGCAACCGATACCCGTAAGAAAAACGGCCATCCAGATACGTGAGAAACGGATGAATCTATTCGTTTTATGCGGTTCCTTAAGGAAATAGCAGAACAGGAGGAAGGGGATCAAAAATAGTAGCATCGTAGAGACAAATAACAGTATGCCCCAGACAGCCCAAATCCTCCCGAATATTTCGGACCCGATCCCGCTTCGGACCAAATATTTTTGATCGTTCAATGAATTTTTTCTCATGATTTACAGTTTCCAGTCGATGGGGTCGATCCCGTTTTTCACCAGGTATTCATTCGTTTTTGAAAAATGACGGCAACCGAAAAAACCGTTGTTAGCCGAAAAAGGCGAAGGGTGCGCCGCCTTCAGCACCAGATGCCTGGTCTCATCGATGAGCGATTGTTTTTCCTGCGCAAATTTCCCCCACAAAAGAAAGACCGTGTTTTTCTTCATGGCCGAGATCTTTTCAATGACGGCATTGGTGAAATCGGCCCAGCCGATCTTGGAATGGCTCATGGGTTCATTCATCCGCACGGTGAGGGAGGCGTTCAGCAGCAGGACGCCTTGTTCCGCCCAATGCGTCAGGTCACCATGATTGGGGATCGGCACTCCGGTATCTTCATGGAGTTCTTTGAAAATATTAATGAGGGATGGGGGGGGAGGAACTCCTTTCTGCACGGAGAAACTCAGGCCATGCGCCTGCCCGGGACCGTGGTAGGGATCCTGCCCCAGAATGACCGCTTTGACATTGTCGAAGGGTGTGGTGTTAAATGCATTGAAGATAAGCGGGCCTGGGGGATAAATGGTCTTGCCCGCCAGTTTTTCTGTTTTCAGGAACGTGGCGATCTGGAGGAAATAAGGTTTTTTAAACTCCTGTTTCAGTACTTCTTTCCAGCTCTCTTCTATTTTAACGTCCATACCTTGGTTTATGCAAACTTATCAAAGTTAACCACAAACCCCAAATAGGAGTCTAACACGCTGATTCGATTCAATCCGGTAATCGTAGTTTATGCTTCCTGAGGGGCCGCGGTCTTATGGTATGCATCGATCAACCTTCGCTGTAAGTCGTAGGATACGGGGATATATTCGTGGAACTGCATCCTGAACTTTGCCCTTCCCTGAGTGATGGACCGGAGAGAGGAGGAATAGTCATGCATTTCGGCGAGGGGGACCTTCGCAATGACCTTGGTGAAATGGCCTTCGGTATCCATACCTTCAATGACGGCCCTACGCGTTTGCAGATCGCTGACAATGCTACCGGTAAGATCATCTGGACAAAGGATCGTCACGGTATAGACGGGTTCGAGTATCTGCGGGTCTGCCTGTTGAAAGGCCTGTTTGAAAGCCATAAGCCCGGCTATTTTAAAGGAGAGGTCATTCGAGTCCACAGGATGCATTTTGCCGTCATATATGCAGACCCTTACATCGCGAACATAGGAGCCAGTGAGGGGACCCTCGTGCATTTTCTCCATGACCCCTTTCAGGATAGAGGGCAGGAAGCGATGGTCGATGGCGCCTCCGACAATGCAGTTCAGGAATACCAGTTTGCCGCCCCATTCCAGTTTGTATTCGTCGCGGCTGCGTATCGTGAGGCCTTTGGGATCGGGCATGCCTTCGTACCAGGGTTCTACCTGCATATATACTTCCCCGAATTGTCCCGAACCGCCGGATTGTTTCTTATGGCGGTAGTTGGACTGTACGGGTTTGCGGATTGTTTCGCGGTAGGGGATACGTGGACGCGCGAACTGCACGTGAAGGTTCTTTGCGATATGCTCCAGCTTCCATTTGATCACGGAGAGATGCAATTCTCCCTGGCAATGGATCAGGGTCTGCTTTAATTCCGGGGATACTTCGACGATGGCGGTAGGATCTTCTTCCTGCAGCTGGTGGAGGGCGATGGACAGTTTTTCTTCGTCGCCTTTCTGGGCAGCTTCAATGGCGATGCTGAGGAGACATTTCAGATCCCTGCGCGAGCGCATTTCCCCCAGTAATCGACCAGAAGGTTCCTTGTTT
>PLXD01000310.1 GCA_003151295.1 Chitinophagaceae bacterium
ACGTAGGTGATGAGGCATTCGTTCCATCCCCGGATCTCGAAGTTCATGCTCCATCCGTTGTTAGGGCTCCAGTGCCAGTATAGTAGGTCCATTCCGTCCCGGGTAAACCAGTTCCATTCCGCCTCGTCCCATAACCCACTAATGCGGTTGCGCAATTCCGCTTCTTTTCCGTCGGATGCGTTGAAATACTGGCGGGCGCAGAGCAGGCCCTCGAAAAGATAGGAAGTCTCCACCAGGTCGGCTCCGTCGTCCTTTCGGCTGAAAGGGATGGTCTTACCGGTCTCGCCATTTAGCCAGTGGGGGAAAATGCCATGGTAACTGTCTGACTTGGCGAGGAAGCCGATCATCTTCAGGAGGCGGTCGACGGCCTGCTTGCGGGTGATCCATTTTCGCTGCGTTCCGACGATGATCGCCATGACGCCAAAGCCCGATCCACCGGTCGTCACCACTTCCTGCCCGTAATCAAAGGCCTCGTTGCTACGCTCGCGCGCCAGGCCGCTGACAGGATGTGCAAAATCCCAGAAATACCGGAAGGTCTGCTTTTGGGTGAGTTCTACCAGATCGCTGTCGCTTATATTTTCGGGGCGGCCGACTGATATGATTTTCTCCGGGGTCTTTTTAATTGCCGGCGTTGGGGCAATCGCAGATTGAGCAATAGTAGATTCGGCATTGAATAAAATGAACTGCCCCATTGCCGCGAGGAATGAGTAAAGTATTTTTTTTGAACCTGGATTTGGCATGGACGCGGTCATTATTTATTATTTTTTGCCGGTCGTCAGTTCCGGCTTTTCTGGTCTTTTATTTCGATCGTTTATTTCGGTCCTATTTCGAAGTTGTCAGATCCTGCTATTTAATTCAAAAAAGGGCTCGAAAAACCCAGGTTTTTCATGCCGTTCTTTACTTCGGGGCAGCTCATGAATAAGTTCCATAACAAGCCGCTCCTGAAATTTTCAATCATCACGATCTCGGGGCCCTGGTCAATCGCCAGGTTATCTTTGTCATACCAGATATCGGTCAGGTTGAAGGCATCGATGAAACCATATTGGCCCCATATTTTATCGCCCAGTTTATAATAAAAAAACCGAAGCGCATTCATCGATTCCACTGGGGTATAAGGCATCGAGGAGATGGCCGCTGTGGGCGAGATAATGCCCAGATCATTGGTGGGCGAGTGAGCCGAATACCCGCTTATATCATCGTCACTGGCAGTAAGCCCCCAGCAGAGAGTACTGTAACCATTATATTTTTGAGGGTTATTTACGCAATACAAATAATTAATCCTGGCATGGGCGGTGTCCTGTGCCCAGTAGTTGGCATAACCATCGGATAAGCTATTGGGGTTGATGCCCAGAAAAGAATAATGCGCGAAGAACAAAGGACCTCCATAATCGGGGCCGAGCGGCAATACAATACCGTAAAAGGCATTTCCGTTCTTCATGCCGCCGTTACGCGCCCATCCATTGTCGTAGACTATTTTCGGAATGGCGTTGGCAACAACATTGGAAGATGCAGCAAGCACATATGTAATCAGCGCTTCATCCCATCCGCTAACCTGCACATTGATGGCCCAGTTGTAATCAGGGCTCCAGTTCCAGGTCAAAACATTCTGGTTGTTTTGCCTATACCAATTCCACTCAACTGCATTGTATAAACTATCAATGCCGTTGCGCATACCGATTTCATTGGGATCAGTTGTGCTATTGAAAAACTGCCGTGCACAGAGCAGGCCCTGCATCATATAAGATGTTTCCACAATATCCCCTCCATCATCCTGCGCGCTGAAAGGCACGGTTGCTCCGGATGAACCGTTTATCCAATGAGGGAATGCGCCATGATAGCGTGTTACTTTATTGGTAAGAAAATGAAGGATCGTATCAATGCGCGTTAATGCATCTGCTCTTGGTATAAAATTTCTTTGGACGCCAACCAGCATAGACATGATCCCAAAGCCACTGCCCCCGGTTGTAACGACATCTGCCGATGAAGTGCGCTCTCTCGCCAGGCCGGAAACGGGATGGCCGAAATTCCAGAAATATTTAAAAGTTTGTTGCTGAATCAGCGTAAGCAAAGCACTATCTGAAATTTGCGGGAATTTATCGGTAGAATCAATTTGGGTATAAAATATTTTTTGAAGACTGCTGATAAAATTACCACCAGCCTGAGATTGTAAAGAAGTGGCAATAGCAAAAGTATATTTGGTTAAATATTGCAATGATGCCGCAGGTTGAATAATCAGAACCGAATCGTTATCCTGAAAGCTTGTTGTCAATTGAACAGTGCCGCCGCCCGTTAATGTCACTGACGCTGAAACAGAGTTGTGTAATATAGGCTGAGAAAATTGCAGTTTTATGACGGGCGCACCGCTAAGATTATAGACCGGATTCGTAAATGGGACATTATTAAGAAAAATGGCCTTTAACGTAACAGGAAGTATTGGTTCTATTATCGGCTGTCCCGATGAGCTTCCGGTTTTTTTGCAGGAAACAAAACAGAGTGTAAANNAAATGAAGGCATGGCCGGATCAGTTTTTTATTCATCTTCCAGGTTTTAAAAAAACCAATGAATCATTATTCCTTGCTATCACGAGTATTTTATTACCACCCGATGTTTTTAGCCACTTGGCATCCCGTGCTTCCCCGCTCACTTCAGGAAGAATGGAAGGCGGATAAAAGGGCGAATTATTCCTATCCAGTGAAAACAGAGTCGGATACAAGGCATCGTATCTTCCTTCATAAGGGATCACTCCATAAAAATTCCCGACGGCCAAATAACCGGGAGCGCTATTATATGTAACAGGCGCGAATGAGAAAACAGGCGCCAATTGCAATTCATCGGGCAGATCCTGCCTGGTAAAATTTCCTTTGCCATCATTTATAAAGCAGGAAGAGCTGAGCGTTTCCGCTTTCAATTCAGTATAATCTTTGAATAAATCGTAAAACATGTACTGCACGGTTTTCCCAGCCACTTCATCATAAGTTAAATATGCCTTTTTCAAAACAGGCATTGAACGTTCCAACTCATCCTTTGCCAGGAAGGTATACTCCTTTCCATTGATCGTATAGCACATTACCTGCTTAACCGAGCCATTATGATCAAAATCTTTCACATACAATT
>PLXD01000466.1 GCA_003151295.1 Chitinophagaceae bacterium
AGTTCATACGCATCTTGGCCATCTGGTCCAGGATATATTTCCAGTCTTCCCAGGAATAAGAAGTAGCAGACTGCGGAAAGTTCGTCCAGGGCAGCAGTCCTCGAACTTCCACCGCCGGCGTTTTCACTTCATCCACATTAGGCAGCATCTCCGCTACTGACTTTTTACCCGGCAGGACATCGCCTTCAAAGCTGAAGCTGACACCCAGGTGCTCTTCCAAGAATCCGTAGACACCATAGAGTACACCCGTTTCCTCATTGGCGGCGATCACGATCACGTCCTGTCCGTCGAGTNNCATAGCCCTGCGGACCCGGGCTCCCGGCTTTCATGTTGAGCTGTCCTTCCTGGATCAGCCGATCGATCAGGGGGGCATGACCGGGTCTTCCAAGGATATAGCTATACGAATTAACGCTAATGGACGCGCTAATAGGGACGCTAATGGACGTGTTTATAACGCGAGGCAGTTCTCCCGATAGTAAATTGATATAGCGGCTAAGTTCCTTGGCCGCATAGTCTTCCATTGCCGTCGGTTTCGGAGGCAGCAAAATGACAAGGCCTTCACCGTGAAGAACACCTGAACTGAGAATCAGCATACGAATAAGGAGTACCCATTTGTTAAGTGTGTTCAAAGGATTCAATTTTTGTTTACGCGAATTGATGCGAATATGGACGCGAATTCGCGCTAAAATTAGAATTCGAAGGTGGCAGACCCCTCCACTTTATGATTTAAAAACTAAACTATTTTAACGATCTCGCAAAGAAAAAATACCTTTATTGTCTAATATCATCAAATCATGAAGCCGCTTCTTCAGAAATTGCCGCTGGCGGAAAATCATTCTTTTGTGGCCAGTACCTTTCGAACTCCTCATTTTGAAGTAGGCTGGCACCAGCACATCGAGTACGAACTGATCTTGTTTACCGAGGGATCGGGTCTGAGTTTCGTCGGCAATCATGTGGGGGAGTTCGAAACGGGTGATATTTACTTCCTCGGTTCGAACCTGCCCCACACTTTTCAAAAACGGGAAATTGAATTATTAACCAGTGCGGTGGTTGTACAATTTCGGGAAGATTTCTGGGGACTTGGCTTTATGCAGATCCCGGAATGCAGATCTATCAGGCAATTGTTGGAGGCCTCGCAGTATGGATTAAAGATCACGGGTAAGAGCAGGCAACGATTACAGCCCTTGATTATCGCGCTGGAGTCCGCCGACAGTTTCCGGCGTATCCTGATCCTGGGGGAATGCCTGGATATTCTGTCGACAGCAAAGGAGTATAACAAAATCTCCACGCAGGATACAAGATTACAAAACAACAAGGATACGACAGGTATCAACAAAGTCTTCCAGTTTACGATCGATTCTTTTAAAGATCCCATCTCGCTTTCCCAGGTAGCGAGCATTGCCTGCATGAGCGTGCCCGCCTTCTGCAATTATTTTAAACGGACTACACGAAAGACCTATATCGATTTCCTGAATGAAGTAAGGGTAGGATATGCCTGCCACCTGCTCATGGAAACCCAGAAGCCCGTGCTGGACATCTGCTACGAGAGCGGTTACAACACCATGGCGAATTTCCACAAGCAGTTCCTGAAAATCAAAAAACTCACCCCGCTCCGGTACCGGAAATATTTTGACAGCAACCTGCTACAGCGTGGCACTAATATCGGCATTGAAAGCTGAAGAAATAGGACATCAATTGATTTTTTTAGGAGAATGCTTCTGCCATACCTTACACATAAATTCCACAGAATACAAGAATAGGCCAAGGCACGATTCTTAGCAATCCCTGATTATACATAACCCGGCCGGCGATGGTCACCTAAACAAATGTACAACGGGGTACAGAAGACATTTTTTAGGGACAGAAAATGTTTGTTTAAGTACCCGCCGCAGGGTCTTTTTCCTTGCAATTTTATTGCCCATAAAGTACATATAGCGGGTAGGATTATGTTGAAAGTCATAGCCATAACGCTCCTGCTCTTTTTCACTCAACAAAAAGTGCTTGGGCAGGATGGAATATTGCTCTCCGGGCGGGTGTCGGACACCGGCGGAACAGCCTTGGCAAAAGCCACCATTACCCTCTTCCTTCCCGGGGATACGGTCCATACCCTCTCCGATCAGGAAGGCCGCTTCTCACTCCGAATTCCTTTCTGCGCCTCCCTGATCCTGGCTGTTAGTATGAAAGGTTACCAGTCCGCCCGGAAAACGATCAGGCCGGAAAAAGGCGTTCCTACCTTGTCCCTACCGCTTATCATCCTCACACCCGCCCCCCTGGAGCTTCCGCCGGTAACGGTGATTGGATCCCGGCCTATGCGGATCAGGCAGGATACCGTAGAATATAGTGCCCGTTTTTTTCCCGTTCGCGCTGGCTCCGAACTTGAAGACCTGCTGAAAAGATTTCCAGGCATGGCGGTGGATGCTGCCGGCAATGTCACGATGAATGGGATAAAGATTACGAAAGTGACCGTGAATGGGCNNCATGATTACGGCGACAAAGCCAGGCTGACAGGCATTCATGTCGGGGAGTCAACCAAAGTCCTGAACATCGAACTGCAGCAAGATAAAAGAAATGGCCAGTTTGGCGAGGGCAGGTTGGGCTTTGGATCGCCCTCACTGTATGCCGGCAGTCTATTCCTCAATATCTTCAACGAGCCCAGGCAAATATCGCTTCGGGCCAACCTTAATAACACCTCGGAAATGGCCGGCAGTCCTGCGGATACCTATAACCAGTCCCTGGGGATCAATTATGCCGACCGGATCGGTAAAGTATTGCAGTACGGTGGCTATTATACATATGCCGGGCAGCAAAGCCTTGTGCAAAGCACCCTTTCGCAGCAGACCTTCCAGGGAACAGGTCAAAACGACCAATTGCAGGAGACACGTACAGAAAGTGGCAGCACAAGTCATCATTTTGGCTTTAACCTGACAAGCTACAATGCAGACAGTAGCTTTACCCTGCAAATCACGCCTGTTTTCAATCAGCAGCTATCGCATTCCAATGCCACCAGTCAATTCACAACAACCCAATCGGATAGCAGTATCCAAAAAACCGTGCAAGGCACCAGCTCCAATATCGTTAAGAACAACAGTTTGAATACCGGCGGGAGTTTCCTGTTGGAGCGCGTTTTTAAAAACTCCGCTAGACGCTTTAGCCTTTCGGGGGGTATTAACTATACGAATGCAACCCAGGAGAGTCGGAATATCACGAATGCATTGACTAGGGTAAGTGAAGACAGCAGTCTTTCCGTCCAGGATTGGACCATTCATGGNNATACCAAAACAATGGATATTAACCTGGCTGGCAATTATTATGAGCCGATCGGGAAGTCAGCCTTTCTCGAATTAGGAGAAAGCGCGCACTGGAACATTACCCATACCTATAAGACCACACAGAGCCCGGATAGTATTACCGGCCTGCCGATGGTGATCGATTCGCTCAGTAACCAATATACTTACCGGCTTCAAACCAATACCCTGCATACCGGTTGGAGCGGCCAATATGGTCGTTTCGATGGTTATGCTACTGTTGACGGAGAGTTTGGTCAAATGTCCAGTCTGTCACCGGCAAAAGAGGCCGATAATCAATACCACTACTTTAGCCTGATCCCGAATGGCTGGATCTCCTGGCATTTTTCCAAATTAAAAAAAGTCTCTTTATTTTATAATGGTGGCTCCGGTCAGCCTACCCTGGCCCAACTGCAGCCGGTTCCTGACTACAGTAATCCCCAGTATCCGATACAGGGTAATCCCGGTTTGCATCCCGAGTTCACGCATATGGTCAGTGGCCGGTATGACCACTCCTTTATAAGCAACCGTTCGCCCGGGGATTATTACCACTTTTCCTTGCTGATCAATGCAAGCGAGACGCTCCATAAGATCGTGCCCAATCTTATCCACCCGACGAGTGACAATACCGTTATACAGGAGACTGGCTATCTTAATACAGAGGGTTTCCATTACATCAAGACCTCCTTAGGTGCCGAGCTACCCAGCTTCTTTAACCATACGCTCCGGATATCAGTGGCAGAAATAGAAACGGCTAATCAGGCTGTTTCGATGGTCGACAGCATCGCCTACAAAAATATAACCGTATCCTGGGATCATAGTTTGACCTTCCAATATCTAAAACCGGATAAACTGGAAGCCAATCTCAATATCTCCTACCTATCGAATACCCTTCATTACACCTCCGGCACAGGGCTTGATTCGAAGTCCGCCAGCCTTACATTCTATTTTTCCACCCGTTATTATCTAAATAAACATTGGATCTTGGAATCTAAATATATGCAGACTTTCAACAGCTGGCTGGGCGGAGGGTTGTTATCAAATCCGGCCCAGTTGAATGGGACCATTAGAAGGGAATTTGGAAAAGACAATCAAGCNNAAATCAGGGCAAAGGCGTTATACAAACATTATCAGAAAATAGCATCTCAAATGCCCAAAGTAATTTCCTGGGACGTTACTTCCTGCTAGGTCTCTCCTTTAAGTTTGAAAGATTTAAACAAAATAAATAAGCTCAAACAGATCGTACTAAATGAACCATCGATTGATTTTTTTAGGAGAATGACTCCCTCGTAATTTACATGCAGATTTAGCAAATAGGCTATCATCCATTTTCGACCATAAAAACCGTCGAAAATCCCAGCATATGGCAACAATAGATTCCATCTCTTTTAAGAATTTTCTATTTAAAGATCCGCGCAATAAGAGAATTCTATGGATGGCAGCTATTGCCATGATCATTCAGATTTCAATATTTAAATACTTTTACCCCTTTGCAAGTTATATAAACGGCGATTCTTATGTCTACATTGAAACAGCTTACAAGAATTTGAGTATCAACTCCTATATGGTCGGGTATTCCATGTTCATCCGGGCATTTAGCGTTTTCAACTCTTCAGACACCGCCCTGGTCGTCTTCCAATATCTATTGTTGCAGGCGAGTGCATTGCTTCTCCTCTTCACCCTATTTTATTTTTATCGCCCCGGCAAAATCATACAGGGAATTCTCATCTGTTTCATGGTTTTCAACCCCTTATTCTTGTACCTCTCCAATATGGTCTCCAGCGACGTCTTATTTGCCTCTTTAAGTCTTATATGGTTCGCCATATTATTATGGATCCTTCATCGTCCCAGTACGAAATTGATCATCTGGCATACCCTGGTTATCTATTTTGCATTTACCGTCAGATACAATGCATTGATTTATCTTTTGATAGCGGCAATGGCATTTATACTGTCCCGCCAATCCATAGCCCGCAAATTAGTCGGAATTGGGTCCAGCGCGCTATTAATCGGGCTATTTGTATTGTACACGGGCAATCAATATAAGGCGTTAACAGGTGTCTGGCAATATTCTCCCTTTGCCGGCTGGTTATGGGCTAATAATGCGATGTATACCTATCGGTATGTCGACAGCGCTCATAGGAAACCAGTACCTGAAAAATTCAGAAAGCTTGACAAAAGTATAAGATCCTATTTCGACAGCACCCGGGATACCAAAAAATTCCCTATCGAAGCCGCCATGGCCAGCACAATATATATGTGGTCACCTGGCTTTCCATTATATAACTACCGGGACTCCTTGTTCAAAAGAGACTCGATATCAGGCGAATTAAAAAAATGGGCTTCCATGGGACCTTTTTATAAAGAATACGGCCTTTACATCATTAAACAATACCCTTTTCAATTTGCACGCTATTTCTTGTGGCCAAATGCTAACCATTTTTATGCGCCACCGGTAGAGTTTCTGGAAAGCTATAATTCAGGCCAGGATAGTGTTGCTTTCAATGCCGCAACCTGGTTTAAATACACAAGCCTGCGGGTAACAACGCGCACAAAAGACAAGACGATTACTATACTTAATTTTTACACCATTCTTCCCGGCGTCATCAATATGGTAATACTATTTGCATTAATATCTTTTACGATGCTGGGCGGATGGAGACAAAATACTCCGCTCCGAAAAGGAGTGCTACTAGGAGCGTCGGTTTGGTTGTTAAATGCGGGCTTTACCATTCTTGCTTCGCCAGCAGCACTTCGATTTCAGGCATTTCCTATCCTGCTTACTACCATTTATTCAGCGTTACTGGTAGATTGGATCTGGAAAATGGCTTCCGTAAAAGAAAATGTTATACCCAATGAACCATTCATTTTAAATAAAGCATTCAAATGAAACAGAAAATGAATAAGCGAACAACCATTACGGAGACCATTGTGATATTATTTGTTATCCTATTCCTTTACACCGGCATCAGCAAG
>PLXD01000559.1 GCA_003151295.1 Chitinophagaceae bacterium
ATAAAATATAATATTAAATATTAAACATGTCGACACCTGGAATTATAACAACGTTATTCCTTGATATTGGCGGTGTTTTACTAACCGATGGATGGGGACATGAATCCAGGAAACTGGCTGCGGAAAATTTTTCCCTGGATTTAACCGAAATGAATATAAGGCACAATCTCACATTCGATACGTATGAATTAGGAAAGTTAACCCTCGATGAATACCTGGATCGAACCGTTTTTTATGAACAAAGGGATTTTTCGAAAACTGCCGTCCGGGAATTCATGTTTGCGCAATCAAAACAACTTCCGGGAATGATTGAATTGATCATCAACCTGAAGAAGAAATATCATTTAAAGATCGCCGTGGTGAGCAACGAAGGGCGGGAATTAAATGCGTACAGGATCCAAAAATTCAAGCTGGAGGATTTTGTGGATTTTTTCATTTCTTCCAGCTATGTCCATTTTCGCAAGCCCGATATAGATATATTCAAAATGGCACTGGATATAGCGCACATTGATCCGGGCAAAGTAATTTATGTAGAAGATCAGCCTATGTTTGTGAACGTTGCTCACAGCCTTGGAATAAAAGGTATTAAACATGTTAACTATGAAACAACCCGGGAAAGATTGAATTTTTTCGGACTAAACCTATAAAGATGGAAACAGAAAACATCCTGGCCATCGACAAAATTGCACGATAAAAAACAAAATATTATGGAAACGACATTAATCGACCACGAAGTTGAAACATTATCGCCTGAATTGCTGCAAAAGATGAACGCCTACTGGCGTGCCGCCAACTNNCGCTGGTCGTCGGGCATTGGGGCACTACGCCAGGACAGAACTTCGTCTATGTGCATTTGAACCGGGTCATCAAAAAATTTGACCTCGACATGTTCTACATAGCAGGCCCCGGTCACGGCGGCCCGGCTATCGTGGGGAATGTTTATCTCGAAGGCACCTGGAGCGAAGTGTATCCAGACATCACCCAGGATGAAGCAGGGTTGAAAAAACTATTCAAGCAATTTTCGTTTCCCGGCGGTATTTCCAGCCATGTAGCGCCGACAACCCCCGGCTCTATTCATGAAGGCGGAGAATTGGGTTATTCGATCAGCCATGCTTTCGGGGCCGCGTTCGACAATCCTGATTTGATTGTCGCTTGTGTTGTTGGCGATGGCGAAGCTGAAACAGGTCCCCTCGCTACGGCATGGCAATCCAACAAACTACTCAACCCCATTACTGACGGTGTCGTTCTGCCTATTCTGCATTTGAATGGATATAAGATCAACAACCCTACCATATTGGCACGCGTTGAGCAGGATGAACTCGAAGAGTTTTTTCGTGGCAACGGATGGACACCCTATTTTGTGGAAGGCGACGATCCGGAAACGATGCACCAGCTCATGGCCTCCACGCTGGAGAAAGTGATAAAAAAAATCCACGAAATTCAAAGCAATGCGCGGAACCATAATGACAATACCCGCCCACGCTGGCCAATGATCGTATTGAGGTCGCCTAAAGGCTGGACAGGACCAAAATTGGTGGACGGTCTGCCTAATGAAGGTACTTTCCGTTCACACCAGGTACCCCTCTTGGTGGATGCCGATCACCCGGAACACGTGGCGCAATTGGAAAGCTGGATGAAAAGCTACAAACCGGAAGAACTGTTTGATGAACGTGGACGGCTCATGCCGGAACTGGCGGAACTGGCGCCAAAGGGTACCCGGAGGATGGGCGCCAATCCGCATACCAACGGTGGTATGCTGCTTCATGATCTGTTAATGCCCAATTTCCACCAACATGCGGTGCATGTGCCTTCTCCCGGTGCCGTGGATGGACAAGACACGATGGTGCTGGGCAAGTTCCTCCGCGATGTGGTTATGCTCAACCGGGATCATCGGAACTTCCGGGTTTTCGGCCCCGATGAGACGATCTCCAACCTGTTGGGCGCCATTTTTGAAGTCACCGACCGCCAGTGGGATGCGCGGCAGAAGAAGAACGATGAATTCCTGGCTCCTTCCGGCCAGGTGGTGGATTCAATGCTTAGCGAGCACCAGTGTGAGGGCTTCCTGGAAGGGTATCTATTAACGGGGAGGCACGGATTATTTAATAGCTATGAGGCATTCATCCGCATTGTGGACTCCATGTTCAGCCAGCATGCTAAGTGGCTCAAAGTAACCCTGGAATTACCCTGGCGGCGGAAGATCGCTTCCCTGAATTACCTGCTCGCCTCCCACGTCTGGCAGCAGGATCACAACGGCTTTACCCACCAGGATCCGGGATTTCTGGATCATGTTATCAATAAGAAAGCCGATATCGTGCGGGTTTATTTGCCCCCCGACGCCAACTGTTTACTGTCAGTTTTCGACCACTGCCTTCGCAGCCGCCACTACGTCAATGTGGTGGTAGCCGGGAAGCACCCCCTTCCGCAATGGCTGACCATGGATGCTGCCGTTGTGCATTGCACGGAGGGTATCGGCATCTGGCAATGGGCGAGCAATGACCGGGACTCCGGGCCGGATGTGGTGATGGCATGCTGCGGAGATACACCCACGCTGGAGATACTTGCGGCGGTCTCCATTCTCCGGGAACACCTGCCCGATCTTAAAATCCGGGTGATCAATGTAGTGGATCTTATGCGGCTGCAACCGGCAACGGAACATCCGCACGGGTTGAGCGATACGGATTACGACGCGCTGTTTACCAAAGACAAGCCTGTCATCTTTGGCTTCCACGGTTATCCATGGTTGATTCATAGACTTACCTACCGAAGGCATAACCGTAACCTGCACGTCAGAGGCTATAAGGAAGAGGGCACCATCACAACGCCTTTTGATATGAGGGTGCAGAATGACCTTGACCGTTTTCATTTGGTACAGGATGTAGTCGATCGCCTGCCTGATTTGGGAGCCAAAGGGGATTACCTGAAACAGATGGTCCATGACAAGCTGATCGAACATAAACTTTACATCAATGAACATGGCAAAGACATGCCTGAAATACTTAACTGGAAATGGACAAACGACAAATAAACAGGCAGGAACTTACCAATATCGCAGATACACTCGTCGCGGGTGACAAGGGTTTGCTGGCGATGGATGAAAGCAACGCGACCTGCAACAAGCGTTTTGCTGTTTTGAACATACCTCAAACGGAAGTGAGCCGGCGTGACTGGAGGGAATTGATTATTACCACGCCCAACCTATGTGAATGTATCAGCGGAACGATATTATACGATGAAACCATCCGGCAAAAAAAAAGGGACGGTTCATTTATTATTAAGACCATCATGGATGCGGGAATGATACCGGGTATTAAAGTTGACACCGGCGCCAAAGCGATGGCGGGTTTTCCGGGGGAGAAACTAACCGGGGGGCTGGATGGGTTGAGGGAACGGCTGAAGGAATATGTTACGATGGGCGCCCGCTTTGCCAAGTGGCGTTCGGTGATCGCTATAGGTGAAGGAATTCCCAGCCGTGCCTGTATGGAAGCCAATGCACATGCGCTTGCCTGCTATGCTGCCTTGTGCCAGGAAGCCGGGTTGGTACCCATGGTTGAGCCCGAATTGTTGATGACTGGCGATCATACGCTCGAAAAGTGCTATGAAAGAACCGAGGAGGTTTTAAGAACAGTTTTTAATGTGCTTTATCTGCATCGTGTAATGCTGGAGGGCATGATCTTAAAGCCCAATATGGTCATTTCAGGATTGGGCTGTTCAAAGCAGGCGACGGTAGAGGAGGTAGCCGATGCCACGATAAAATGCCTCCTTCAGGCTGTTCCCGCTGCGGTGGCGGGAGTGGCGTTTTTATCGGGTGGCCAATCCGGCAGCCTGGCTTCCGCTCATTTAAATGCCATGCATGTCAGGCGCCCTTCACAGTTTCCCTGGCCTTTGACGTTTTCCTTTGCCCGCGCCATCCAGCAACCGGCTATGGAGATTTGGCAGGGAAAGGACGCCAATATCACAGAGGCACAGCAGGCCTTGCTCCATCGGGCACAATGCGACCGGGCTGCCCGCCGGGGTGAATACAGTGAGGTAATGGGAAAAGCATGCGTGTAACCTACAACCATATTAAAATCCAGATTATGATCAAGGAATTTGAAAAGCTGACAATGGAAGAAAGGGCGCTTTTACTGCAGGCTCCGGCCCTGGTTTCGGTGCTGGCGGCCAGCGGGGACCAGGAAATCGACAAGGCAGGAAAGGCGGATGCCATTAAATTGGCGCACCTGAAAATCGTCACGGCGGATGCTGCATTGCTCCCTTATTATAAGGAGGTGGCTATTAATTTCAAGAAGCATTTTGAGGTGATTGTTAAACGATATGCGCCCTTCGATGATAGGAAGCGTGATGCATTGCGGAAGGAGATCGAAAGCCTTAACCCTATAATAGCCAAACTGGATACCGAATTTGCCAAAACGCTTCATGCCAGCCTTGCAAGGTACGCGGAGCATGTGAAAAAGGCGGAAGGAAGTGTACTGGTGGATTTTATTTTTCCCCTGCCGATACCTGGATTGTCGTAATGAAGTTTCGTATAATATAATCATACTAAAAGATGCCTGAAGTGATTGCACATCTTATTCCGCCTGATTTGATCAGGTTTCTTCTTACACTGGTGTTCTCTCTCCTTATCGGGCTTGAGCAAAGGCGCCGTTATATTAAAGAAGAATTTGAAAGCCTGTTCGGAACGGACAGGACATTTACGCTGATCGGCATTTTAGGCTATATCCTTTATCTTGTCAACCCTCAAACACTGATCCCCTTCCTGGGCGGTGGAGCCGTTATTGCCGTTTTTCTGTCGATCTACTACCTGCAGAAAATAAATGTCCAGAAAAAGTTCGGCATGACGTCGCTGGTGGTTGCCGTGATTACATACTGTTTCGCCCCGTTACTGTATACCCAGCCTTACTGGCTGGTCCTTTTGATCTTCGCAACCGTACTGGTGATCACGGAATTAAAAGAAACGCTGTTCCAGTTTTCCGAGAAGTTCGACAATGACGAATTCATTACCCTTGCAAAATTCCTGATCCTGGCGGGAGTGGTACTTCCCTTGTTGCCAGACAAACCGATATCGGCCGAGGTCAATATTTCCCCCTACCGGTTCTGGCTGGCGGTGGTGGCCGTGTCGGGGATTTCCTATGTGAGCTATGTCCTTAAGAAATTTGTTTTCCCGAAATCCGGAATTATTCTGACGGGGATCTTGGGGGGACTATACAGCAGCACGGCTACGACGATCATTCTTGCGCGGAAAAGCAAGGAACTGGGGGAGGGCAACCGGGTGGCCAGCGCCATTATCCTGGCCACGACGATGATGTATATCAGGATATTCCTGTTGGCCTTATTTTTTAACAAGGATATTGCCGTACACATGGCGCCTGCCTTTGGTGTATTTATCGTGGTTTCTGCCGTCATGGCTGTCTTTTTTTTAAAGTTGCATCGGACCGGTGATAAAGTACCCGGCAGTTCCCAGACCATCGATGTGCACAATAACCCGCTGGAATTCAAGACCGCCTTTATTTTCGCCGCGCTCTTCATTTTTTTTGCGTTTATCACNNGAGCCTGTTCCAAAGCAAATGGAATGTGGAAAATGCCTTTTTGGTGACGACTGTTATAAACGCCGCCTCCAGCAATAATCTGCTGAAGATGGTCTACGGGATCAGTCTTTGTGACAAATCGATCCGTTGGAAATTGATAATGGGGTTCGGGACCCTGATTGTCCTGGGATTGCTGATATCTTTTGTTGTATTATAAATTTATGAGGATGAAAAAGGAGAAATCGAACGAAATATTACACGAACTCTACGTAGAGCTGGTGAAACTGCAAAAGGAAATTATAGCGTCCAAGCTCAAGCTGTTGGTGATCCTGGAAGGAAGGGATACGGCGGGTAAGGACGGTACGATAAAGGTCATTACCATGCACCTCAGCCCGCGCGAAACGAGGGTGGTGGCACTCGGTAAGCCTTCCGACAGGGAGGTGGAGGAATGGTATTTCCAGCGTTATTCCGTGCACCTTCCGGCCTCGGGTGAATGGGTCCTCTTCAACCGGAGCTGGTATAACCGGGCCGGGGTGGAAAAGGTGATGGGTTTCTGTACAGACAAACAATATGAATCCTTTTTTTCGGAGGTGGAGTTATTCGAGAAGATGCTGGTAGAGTCGGATTTCATCATCCTGAAATATTACCTGGATATCGGTAAGGAGGAACAGGAAAAGCGGCTGAAGGACCGGGAGGACGATCCGCTGAAGCAGTGGAAAGTGAGCCCTATCGATCAGAAGGCGCTGAAACACTGGAAAGATTATTCCGAAGCCCGGGATGAAATGCTGCTGAGAACGAATTTCAAACATGCGCCCTGGTTTGTGGTGAATGCAGAAGATAAAAAGACCGCCCATATCGCGCTGATCTCCCATCTTCTCTCACGATTGAAATATCATAGTAAGGATGAAAAGGAATTGACACATCAGGAAGAGCTGGTATATCCTGCGACGCCGGAAAACATTAAAGAGAAGCTGTTTCATTAAAATGTAAAGTATATGAGCAACGCAATAGGTAAGGCACATGGGATGTACGGATTGTTACCGTCCGATATCGAGGGAATGGATTCATTGGTGGATCTGGCACTGGACATGCGGTGGTCGTGGAATCATGCGGCCGATGAATTGTGGAAGGCGCTGGACCCGGTGTTATGGGACTCTACGCATAGCCCATGGATCGTTTTGCAGGCTGTCACCAGGGATCACCTGGAACGGCAGTTGGGCGACCCGGGCTTTCGGGAGAAGATGAGGAAGATCATGGAGTCGAGAGAGGCGTCGGCGTCGAGCCCGGCCTGGTTCCAGCGGACGCACCCGGGCGCCTCGCTGACCTGCGTGGCTTATTTCAGCATGGAATTCA
>PLXD01000240.1 GCA_003151295.1 Chitinophagaceae bacterium
AAAAGACCTTTGACCGCCAAAAACAATTGATGGACCAGCAAGTCATCTCGCGTTCCGAATTCGAACAAGCCGAGAGCGCACTTAAAACGGCAGAGGCTAGTTATCTGGCGGCGGAACAGACTGTTAAAGGAAATGTCGCCGGTGTGGCGAGTGCACAGGCCAATCTCTCTATTGCCGCCAAGAACCTGAGCCGTACAACGGTCGTATCGCCTATTGACGGCGTGATCTCCCTGCTGAGTGTAAAAAAGGGGGAAAGGGTAGTGGGCAGCAATATGATGACAGGTACGGAAATGATGCGGGTGGCCGATATGAGTAAGATCGAAGCGATCGTGGATGTCGGTGAGAATGACATACCCAAAGTACACCTGGGAGATTCGGCCCTCATCGAAGTCGACGCTTACAATAATCGCAAATTCAAAGGAATTGTCACGCAGATAGCCAGCAGTGTCTCCACGACCACCGGCTCCACGACCACTATCTCAACGAACGATGTCACCAATTATAAGGTTCATATAAGACTGTCTCCCGATTCCTATAAGGATCTTATCGACCCGGCTCATCCCAAGAGTTTTCCCTTCCGGCCGGGAATGAGCGCCAGCGCGGATATTCAGACACGAACACATATGAATGTACTGTCGGTGCCGATCAATGCCGTGACAACCCGGGAAAAAAATACGGATAATGTTGCCGGAGGTAAGAGTGATAACCCCAAAGACGACCCTAAAGACGATCAGAAAGATCAGGCACCGGGTTCGGATAATTCCCGGAACTCCGTCGCCCCTGGAGACCTGGATATTGTCGTGTTCGTATTGAAGCCCGATGGGACCGTGCAGAAGAAGAAAGTGAAAACGGACATACAGGATATTAACTACATAGAGATCGTCGATGGGCTCCCGGAAGGCGATGAAGTGATCACAGGATCCTATACAACGGTCAGCAAGACGTTGAAAAATGGGATGAAGGTAAAAGTGGTCCCTAAAGACAAGTTGTTTGAAACGAAATAACGGGATGAACGCCTTTATACTAATAGAAGCTGTAATACAAATAAAAGCCGTAAGATTGCCTTCACAAAATCGATGATCAATATGATTCGTTTCGGAATTATCGGCAGTGGGAGTTGGGCTACGGCCCTGGCGAAGATCCTTACGGATAATCATTTTCCCATTAATTGGTGTGTCAGGAACGAGGCCCTTGTCAGTCACCTGCAGACACGCCATCACAATCCCCATTACCTGAGTTCTGTCTATTTTAATACGTCACTCCTATCTCTCAGCCACCGGGTCAGCGAGACAGTAGCGGCTTCCGATTGCATTTTGATCGCTGTTCCTTCGGCCTATGTGGCCGCTACGCTGGCCGACCTGCCCCTGGCCGCTTTTGAGAATAAGAAAGTGATCTCCGCCGTGAAGGGGATCCTGCCTGAGCAAAATCAGCTCCTGAACGAGTATCTCAAGGCGGTATTCGCGCTGCCCCTGGAAAATTATTTTACCGTCATGGGCCCCTGTCATGCGGAAGAGGTAGCGGCAGAAAAACTTTCCTACCTGACCTTTTCCGGTAAAGATGAAATGGCTACCCGCGAAATAGCCGCGTGCTTTGCGACGGAATACCTGAATACCGTTGTGAACGATGATATTTATGGGGTGCAGTATGCGGCCATCCTCAAAAACATCTATGCGTTGGGATCGGGTATCGCCCATGGCCTGGAGTATGGGGATAATTTTTTAAGCGTGCTGATCGCAAATTGCGCCGATGAGATGGCCGGCTTCCTGCTTAAAGTCGGGATAAAACATATGGAAGTCGGGATCCATCAAAAGCAGGATCCCGCATCTGATAAGAAGAGCGCAAACTATGCGGCTTCCGTCTACCTGGGGGATTTGCTGGTCACCTGTTACTCTTTATACAGCAGGAACAGGACCTTCGGAAATATGATCGGCAAGGGGTATTCCGTCAGGGCTGCGCAGCTGGAATTGAATATGGTTGCGGAAGGATATAATGCCAGCAAATGTATTTACCTGATCAACAAGGAAGTAGGGGCGGAAATGCCCATTGCCGGCATGATCTACCGGATTTTATGGGAAAATGTTAACGCGCAGGATGGATTTAAACAAATTGAGCCTTACCTTGTCTAGCCGACGGCACCATTAGGTCCTGCATGCATTCTCAAATGCTTATTGCGGAAACAATCTATCGCATATCATGAAAAATGTTAAAGTTCTGCAAGGCTTTAAACAAATAGAGCCCTTTCTCGTCTGATGGCATAGGATATGCTTACATGATGAAATATTACACGTATTACAGGATAAACATTTTTTATGATGCCGATTTCTTATCAGGGATTCGGGTTCACGGCCATCCTCCTGATGCTGATGATCCTTATAGTTGCCCAGGGCCTGCGGTTCGTTAGAGAGCGTCTTCAAGATCGCCCTCAGGAACGTTTTAAAGATCGTCTTCAGCGGAAGAGGGGCTCCCCGGGAAGTTCTTTTTCCACGAAGAACAGATCGGCTGCTATTCCATCTGCCAGTAGTCTCCCTTCCCTTGAGAGGGTGAACCTCAATCCCAACCGCTCCAGTTTGCCCGTATCCAGGTAGGCAATGGCTTTTTTTCCCAATGAAGCACTCACTTCGGGACCGAATCTCCGCGATACGTGGTCCAGATCTAAACCCTCCGCCGTCCGTAAGGAGATCATGATATATTCGTTCAGCTTTTGAAGGCTTGTCAGCACTTCTTTTTCCGGCATCAACAGGCCTTTCATGACCGCTTCGATATACTGTCCGTTATGGCTTGGGTTCCATTCCCGGGACTCGCTGTTATAGGAATGGGCGGAAGGCCCCAGTCCCAGGTATTTTTTTCCCTGCCAGTAAGCGGAATTGTGCCGGCTTCTTTTCCCCGGCAGGGCGAAATTCGAGATCTCATAATGCTCATAGCCTGCTTCTTCCAGCCAGCCCATCAGCAGCAGGAATTGCCGGGCCTGGTCATCCGGGTCCGTAGGGCTGACCTTTCTTTTCCGGATCATTTTATCCAGAGCCGTCCTTGGCTCCACGGTCAGGGCATAGCAGGAAAGATGCGGAATGTTCATTGAAACGGCCTGCCTGACATTCTTTTCCCAATGGCTGTCCGTCAGGCCGGGTGTTCCGTAAATGAGATCGATGCTGATATCGGAGAATCCTTCCTCCTGTGCCAGCCTGATGCTGTTAAGGGCCTGCCCTGCATTATGTGCGCGATTCATCCATTCCAGGTCTTCTTCGAAAAAGGATTGGACGCCGATGCTCAGCCGGTTGATCCCCGAAACTTTCCAAACATTCAGTTTAACTGCACGAATGTCATCGGGATTGGCCTCGAGCGTGATTTCGGCCTGCCCGTCTATGCTGAATGTTCTCCTTAACTCGCAGACTATACGGTCCAATTCCTCCCCGGTTAACAGAGACGGAGTGCCGCCTCCGAAATAGACCGTTTCAACCCTTTCCGTTCCGATATATTTTTTGCGAAGCTCTATTTCTTTCAATAAAGCCATTACAAAATCGTTTTTACGTTGCAAAGAAGTGGAGAAGTGGAAGTTGCAATAATGGCAGGCCTGTTTGCAAAAGGGGATATGAAGATAGATGCCTGCCATACGATTTGACTATTTTTGGGGGTATTACAAGAATTCTGAGGTCAGGAATGGCAAAGTTAAAGGTATATGGCTGTACAATTCTATTAGTGCTATTGATTGGCAATCACGAGAGCTTTGCTCAATATTCTTTGCGCGTGATCCCCCAGGACAAGGATTCGCTGTTCAACCCGAACACGCTGGGGCTGGAAACTTCTTTCAGGAACCAGGTGGTTTGCATGGAATATATCAGCCGCATACCCGCTATCCTTCAGGCAAGAGGCTATATGACGGTCTCCGTGGACAGTCTGTCGTTCGATGATAAAAAAGCCGTTATCCATTTATATATCGGCGAGGTTTACCGGTGGGCCTATATCAATACCCGGCAGGTGGACCCCGTCCTGCTCATGGCGGTAAACTGGAATGCAAAATACTTTTCCGGCAGGCCGCTGAATTTTCAGCAATTCCGGCAAGAGCAGCAGCTTCTGCTCAATTACCTGGAGAATAATGGTTATCCCTTCGCGAAGATCAGCCTGGACAGTATCCGGCTCAGGGATAACATGGAAGTGTCGGCCAACCTCAAAATCGATAAAGGCCCCTTGTACCATATCGACAGTATTCGCGTATACGGGAATGCGAAAATATCCAATGCGTTTCTGCAACGCTACCTGAATATCCCGAATGGCAGCATCTATCATAAAGACAAGTTACAGCTTATCAATAAGCGACTGATCGAATTGCCTTATGTGGAGGAAAAACAGCCCTGGACCCTCACCATGCTCGCTACGGGCTCCGTGCTCAACCTGTACCTGAAGCCTAAAAAGAGCAGCCAGATCGATGTGCTGGTGGGTTTCCTTCCTGCCACCAACGAATTGACCGGCAATAAGCTGCTTGTTACCGGGCAGGCGACTGTAAATCTTCGGAATGCTTTTGGCAACGGGGAAAGCCTGAGCCTGAACTGGCAACAATTGCAACCTAAGACCCCCCAGCTGGATCTTAGTTTTGTGCAGCCTTACCTGTTCAATTCACCGTTTGGCCTGAACGCAGCCTTTGATCTGCTGAAACAGGATTCTTCCTATATAAATATCAATGCCCAGGTGGGAATGCAATATTCGATGTCGACAACACAGACCACGAGTGTATTCCTGCAATCCAAATCCACCAACGTTTTGAATGTCGATACCCTGGCGGTTATTGCCAGCCATGCCCTGCCCGTCGAAGCGGATCTCAGTTCGTTGGGACTGGGCATTGACTATGAGTTCAATAACACAAACTACCGTTTCAACCCGAGAAGGGGCAATGAGCTCTCGTTCTATGGCATGGCGGGTACCAGGCAAATACGCAGGAACAGCGCTATCGTCAATCTGACCGACCCTTCGGATTCCGGCTTTAACTTTAATTCTTTATACGATACGGTCAAGCTAAGCTCTTATGAATTCGAGGTGAAGATTGCGGCCGCGCATTATTTCCCCCTGTCCGGCGCCTCCACCCTGAAACTGGGCTTTAACGGAGGGGTATTCAGCAGCCCCAATCCTTTCCGCAACGAGTTGTTCCTGATCGGGGGATATAGGCTGCTTCGGGGCTTTGATGAACAGAGTATCCTGGCAGCCCAATATGCGGTAGGCACCCTGGAATACCGTTACCTGGTGGGGATGAATTCCTTCTTTTTCTCCTTTGTGGATCTGGGATGGGCCTAAAATAACGTATCGGGGTACAACCTT